>DATLOS010000034.1:0-9556 GCA_035536155.1 Elusimicrobiota bacterium | reverse complement strand
CCGCGATCCTCACGGCCGCTCCTCCCGCTCCACCGCGCCGTCGTGCAGGTGGATGATGCGCTGGGCGCGCTCCGCGACGCCGCGGTCGTGGGTCACCACCAGCAAGGTCATGCCTTCCTTGTGGAGCTCGCCCAGGAGCTCGAGGATCTCGGCCGAGGTGCGGGAGTCGAGGTTGCCCGTGGGCTCGTCGGCCAGCAGGAGGGCCGGGCGGTTGGCCAGGGCGCGGGCCAGCCCCACGCGCTGGCGCTCGCCGCCGGAGAGCTGGAGCGGGCTGTGGTGGTGCTTGGCCCCGAGGCCCACGCGGCCCAAGAGGCCCGCGGCCCGCTCCAGGCCCTCGGCGCGGGGCACGCCCGCGTAGGTCGTGGGCAGGCAGACGTTCTCCAGCGCGCTCAGGCGGGGCAGGAGGTTGAAGGACTGGAAGACGAAGCCGATCTTCTCCCGGCGCAGGCGCGTGCGCTCCGCGTCCTCGAGCTCCGAGGCGCGGGCGCCGTCGATGCGGTACTCGCCGGAGCTGGGGTGGTCGAGGAGGCCGAGCACGTTGAGCAGCGTCGACTTGCCGCAGCCCGAGGGGCCCATGACCGCCGCGAACTCGCCGCGCTCCACGCGAAAGGAGACCCCCTTGAGGGCCGTGTAGGTCCCCGCGGCTCCCGCGTAGTGCTTGACGAGCTGGGCGGCCTCGATCATCGCTTGGGCGCGCCCGCCTGGGCCAGGGCGCCGGGCTCGTCCGCGCCGGGAAGCGGGGTGAAGTCCGCCGGCTTCTCCGTGAGGACGCGGTCGCCGGCGGAGAGGCCGTCGAGCACCTCGGCGTCGAGCTCGGTGCGCAGGCCGACCTTGACCCGCACCTGCCGCGGCTTCTCGCCCTCGCGCTCGAGGTAGGCGACGGAGCCCGCGCCCTCCTGGAAGACTCCCGCCAGCGGGACGGTCACGGCGTTCTCCTTGCGCTGAAGCGTCGCGGTGACGCGCGCGGTCATGCCGGTGCGCAGGCGCGGGTCGGCCTTCAGGAAGGCCACTTCCACGCGGAAGATCTTCCCGCCGGTCTGCTCCTTCTCGGCCTGGGGGGAGATCATGCTCACCTCGCCGGGGAAGGTCTCCTCGGGCAGGGCGTCGACCGCGACGCTCACCGGCATCCCTTCGCGCAGCTTGAGGACGTCCATCTCGCTGATGCGCAGCTTGACGACCAGGCGGCGCATGTCGGCGATGGTCATGAGGTAGGTGGGGTTCTGGGACTCGAAGAGCCCGGTCACGTAGTCGCCCACCTCGGTAAATCGCGCGTCGGCCTGCTGCTGGCCGGCGGTGTCCTTGCCGATGTAGCGCATCACCACGCCGGGGACGGAGGCAGAGACCGTCGAGGGCAGGAACTTCTCCGCCTCGGTGCGGCCGGGCTGGATCACGGCCAGCTTCTGGCCGACCGCGACCCGGCTGCCTTCCTGCACGGCGAGCTCGATCACGCGCCCGCTCACCTTGGAGGCGACGTGCACGGTGCTGTGGGCCGCGACCTCCCCGATCTCCTTGAAGGTCGCCTCGAGCGGCCCCCGCTTGGCCACGGCGTGCTTGTCGTCGGGCGACTCGGCCGAGCGCGCGTGCCGGCGCCAGGCCCAGCCCCCCATTAGGGCGGCCGCGGCCGACAACACGGCCGCTCCTCGGATCGTCCTCTTCTTCAGCGCCATAGGGGCTCTCCCACCGCCTTGCGGTACTGGGCGCGGCTCACGTCGGCGTCGTGGAGCGCGCGCATGCGCTCGACCTGCGCGGTGACGTGGTCGAGCTGCGCCTGGGAGAGGCGGATGACGTCCGCGCTCCCCTGGCGGTACTGCTCCGTCACGAGCTCCAAGTTGCGCTTGGCGATGTCCTCTTTTATCGCGGACACCGCGTAGGAGCGCCGGGCCGCGTCCAGCGCGACCCGGGCGGAGTAGACGTCGTCGCGCACCGTCCGCTCCAGCGCGCGGCGGGCGGCGTCGCTCGCGGAGCGGTCCGCGCGCGCGCCCCGGACCTTCTCGTACTGGGTGCCGAAGTTGAAGCCCGTCGGCAGCGAGAGGTTGAGCGCGAAGTAGTGGTTGGGGTTGCGGATGCCGAAGCCCGAGCTGGGCAGGCCGAAGCTCGCGTACTCCTGGTAGTTGCGCTGGTAGGCGAAGGACAAGGAAGGCGCGGCGCCGCGCACCGACTGCAGGAAGGCCGTCCTGGTCCGGTCGTTCTCCAGGCGCAGGCGGGCCATGTCCGGGCGCTCGACGGCGGCGCGGCGCAGGTCCTCGTCGAGGGGCGGCAGGGCCGAGGCCTCGGGAGGGACGGCGGCCTCGAGCGAGACCGCCTCCTCCGGGGCCCGGGCCAGGAGCTCGGTGAAGCGGAAGGCCGAGAGCTTGCGCGCGGCTTGCGCGCTTTCCAAGCGGAGCTCGCTCGAGCGCCAGTCGGTCTCGGTCTTGAGGAGGTCGGAGAGGCTCTTCATCCCGTGGCGATACAGGTCCTGGGTCAGGCCGTACTGCGCCTGCTGGGTCTCGAGGTCCCGGCGCGCGACTCCGGCCAAGGCGTCGTTTAAGCGCAGGTCGTGAAAGCCCTGCAGCGCCTTCAGGGCCTGCGCCTGGAGGACGTCGTCGAGGGCGCGGCGGGCGATCTCTCGCGACTGGTAGGAGAAGCGGGCCTGCAGGGAGTCCTGGAAGGAGTTGAACAGCGTCCAGGTCAGGCCCGCGTTCACCGAGGTCTCGCGCCGGTTCAGGCGCCAGGAGTTGAAGGCGTAGCCGTTGCCGGGGTTGTTGCCCCAGGGGTAGGCGTTGGCCGAGAAGGAGAGGGAGGGCAGGACCGCGGTGAAGAGGTCGGCGCCGTAGGCCGCGTCGGCGGAGGCCAGGACCTGGCGGGCCTGCTCCACCTCGGGGGACGTCTCGAGCGCCGCGGCGACGAAGGCCTTCGGCGACCAGGGCGCGGCGGGGGCCTGGGCCAGGGCCGGCGACGCGGCCAGGGCGAGGACGGCGAGAAGCACGGCTACTCCTGGATCAGGAGGTTGACGAGCAACTGGCGCACCCCGGCGACCTGGTTGACGAGGCGCGTCACCTCCTGCCTCTGCTCGTACGATTCCACGCTGCCCGAAAGGGTCACGATGCCGACGTGCACGTCGATGTCCATGAGGCGGATGCTGATGCGGTGGCTCTTGAGCTCGGCCTTGATGCGCGCGACGATGGCCGGATCGCTCATGTCCACGGGGGTGCGGTCCGCGCTGGCGCAGCCGGAGAACCCGCAGGCGAGCAGGGCCAGGAGGGGGAGGAGGCGGGCGCGAAGGGGGAGTGCCATAGCAGGTAAAGCCTACAAGATTCTACAATACGGGAAGACGCGGAAAGTATGGCCCGAGCCCGCCTTCTCGTAGCTACTCGCAATGAGCACAAGGTCCAGGAGATCCGTTCCATCCTGGCGGGCGTCGCCGTCGAGCTGGCGACCTTGAAGGAATTCCCGGGCGTGCCCGAGGTGGTCGAGGACGGCGCGACGCTGGAGGACAACGCCCGCAAGAAGGCCGTCGAGACGGCCAAGGCGAGCGGGCTCTGGTCGCTGGCCGACGACACCGGCCTCGAGGTGGCGGCGCTGGACGGGGCGCCCGGCGTGCGCAGCGCGCGCTACGCCGGCGAGGGCTGCAGCTACGACGACAACAACCGCAAGCTCCTCGCCGCCTTGGCGGGCGTGCCCGCGGCCGGGCGCGGGGCGGCCTTTCGCTGCGTGATCGCCCTGGCCTCGCCCGACGGGAAGGTCCGCTTGGCGCAGGGGCGCCTCGACGGCCGCATCGCCGAGGAGCGCTCCGGCGCCGGCGGCTTCGGCTACGATCCCCTTTTCTTCGTGCCCGAGTTCGGGCGGACCTTGGCCGATCTGACCCCGGCGCAGAAGAACGCCGCGAGCCACCGCGCCCGGGCGCTCGCGGCGGCGCGGCCCATGATCGAAGAGCTCTTTCGATGAAGCGCCCCCAGCGAGCCGCATTCGCCGCGCTGCTGCTGGCCGCCCCCGCGTTCGCGGCCAAGACCAAGGACCCGGGCCAGCGCACGTACTGGGACGACATGATGGAGGCGCAGGCGGCGCGGACCATCTATCACGGGGCGGTCCTCATGGAGGAGCACCGCTACCAGGACGCGGTGCGGGAGTTCGCGCGCGCGGTAGTCTCCTCGCCCAACGACCCCGCGGCGCACCGCTCCCTGGGCGTGGCCTACTACTGGTCGGGGGACGTGGAGCGGGCGCAGACCGAGTTCGAGGAGAGCCAGCGCCTGGAGCCGACCAGCGCGCAGACCCATCTCCTCCTGGGGATCGTGCACGCCTGGAAGAACGACGAGCAGGGCGCCTACGCCTCGTTCAAGGAGGCCGCGCGCCTCGACTCGACGCGCGCCGACATCCAGATGAACCTGGGCTCGATCGAGGAGGGCTTGGACAAGATCCCGGACGCCCTGGGGCACTTCCGCAAGGCCGTCGAGCTCGACAGCCGCCATCCCCTCTACCGCTACCAGCTGGGCACGCTCTACGGCCGCCTGGGCCGCGACGACGAGGCCGTGGCCGAGCTCAAGGAGGCGATCCGGGCCTATCCCGACTACCAGGACGCGATGCTGGAGCTGGGCGCCATCTACGAGCGCATGGGCCGCAACAAGGACGCTCTGGACATGTTCAGGCGCGCGGTGCGGGTGAAGTCCCGCGACTCGGTGGCGCGCTTCCGGCTCGCGCGCCAGTGCCTGCTCCTCGGCCGCGCGCCCGACGCGCGCGACGCGCTGCGCGGGACTTTCCACTTGACCCCGGCGGACTCCGGCGAGGGCTTGGCCCTGTCGGTGTCCTACGGCGGCAAAGACGGGGCGGGGAAGCCGGCCCCCGTGGCGCCCAACGCCTCTCCCAAGGGGCGCCAGGACGGCGACGCTGCCGCGTCGCCGGACGCTCCGAGCGGCCCTCTCGACGTGGTCGCGCGCAACCTGGAGCGCGTCCCGCTCGACCAGGAGGCGGTGCTCAAGGTCGACATGGCCTTCCTGCCGCGGCCCAAGCTCACCAAGGCCAAGACCGGCGAGGCGCCTTCCGGCTTGAAGCAGGCCCTCGAGCGCGCGGGCAAGGTCCCGCCGGCCACCGTCCTCGCCGCCCGGCGCGAGTACACCCTCGAGGCGGGCTCGCCCGCGCAGCGCGAGGCCGCGATCAAGCGCGTGGTCGACGACCTGCGCAAGGCCATGGCCGAGGCGCCGCCCGACGCGGAGACGCGCTTCGGCATGAATTTGAACTTCACCGGCCGCACCTCCGCCGCGCCGCGGGCCGACTCGAAGGCTAGCAGCGTCTCCTACAACCCCCACGACGTGGGCAACGACCTCGGCCTCTGGGTGATGGGCACCGGCTGGATGAGCTTGGTCGAGGAAGTGCTCACGCCGAAGGGCGAGCCGGTGTCCCATCCGGACTCGGCGCCGTGGTGGGTGCTCGAGGGCATCGGCTTCTCCATCATGGGCGACTCGGAGCGCGCGCAGGGCGCCTTCGCCCGCGCCCTGGAGCTCGACCCCAACGACGAGCTGGCCCACCTCGGCCGGGGAGTGGCCTTGGTGATCGCGGGCGACGAGGCGGGGGCGGCGAAGGCCTACGCCCGGGCCCTCGAGATCAACCCCAAGAACCGCGCGGCGGCCGACGGCCTCAAGTGGCTCCAGCGCGGCAGCGCCCTCAAGGGGGGAAAGCGTGCGAGCTGAGGCGCAAATGCTCTCTTTCGTTCGCCGCGTCCATTTCGTCGGCATCGGCGGGGTGGGCATGAGCGGGATCGCCCGCGTCCTCCTCAACTTGGGCTACCGGGTCCAGGGCTCGGACTTGAAGGAGACCGAGCTGACCCGCGACCTGGTCCGCGCCGGCGCGCGCGTCTTCGTGGGCCACCGCGCGGCCAACGCGCGCGGGGCCGACGTGGTGGTCACCAGCAGCGCCGTGGCCGAGTCGAACCCGGAGGTCCGCGAGGCGCGGCGCCTGGGCCTGCCCGTGATCGCGCGGGCCGAGATGCTGGCCGAGCTCGCGCGCATGAAGCGCACCGTGACCGTCGCGGGCTCCCACGGCAAGACCACCACGACCTCGATGACCGCCATGGCCCTCCAGGGCGCGGGAGCGGACCCGACCATGGTGATCGGCGGCCAGCTGGCCAACATCCGCTCCAACGCGCGGCTGGGCAAGGGCGAGTACCTGGTCGCGGAGGCCGACGAGTCGGACGGCTCCTTCCTCAAGCTCTTCCCTCTGGTCGCGGTCGTGACCAACGTCGACGACGACCACCTGGACTTCCACAGGACCATGGAGCGCCTGGAGGGCGCCTTCCTCGGGCACTTGGAGAACCTGCCCTTTTATGGCGCCGCGGTGCTGTGCCGCGACGACGCGCGCCTGCGGCGACTCATCCCCCGGGTCAAGCGCCGGGTGATCACCTACGGCTTGGGCCCCGGCGCCGATTGGAGCGCCCGCCCGCTCCAGACCGCGCCGCGCGCGGGCGAGCTCTTCGCGGGACAGCGCGCCGAGCTCCTGCATCGGGGGCGCAAGGTCGGCACGATCCGGCTGCGGGTCTCGGGCCGCCACAACCTGCTCAACGCCTTGGCCGCGGTCGCCGCCGGGGACTTCCTGGGCTTCAAGCTCGGCGGCCTCCTGACCGGCTTGGCCGAGTTCGCCGGGGTGGGCCGGCGCATGGACCGCGTGGGCCGCGCCGCGGGCATCGACATCCTCGACGACTACGGCCACCACCCGACCGAGGTCCGCGCCACCTTGGCCGCGGTCTCGGAGGCCGCGCGGGCCGCGCGCCCCCGGCGGCGCGTCGTGGTCGTCTTCCAGCCCCACCGCTACAGCCGCACCAAGCTGCTGCACCGCGAGTTCGGCCCCGCCTTCCGCGGCGCCGACGCGGTCCACGTCATGGACGTCTACGCCGCCGGCGAGAAGCCGATCGCGGGCGTCTCCTCCAAGCTCATCCTCGACGCGGTCCGCGCCGCCGGCGTGCCGGCCCAGCCCTTCACCCGGGTTGTCGACCTGGCCCGCGAGCTCCGCGCCGGCGACGTGGTCCTGACCTTGGGCGCGGGCGACGTCTGGCGCGTGGGCGTCGACCTCCTGCGCCGCCTCGAGGACAAGACGCTCGGTACGCTCTAGCGTGGGCGCGCGCCTCGACCAGCACTTCCTGGTCTCGGAGGACGCCGCCCAGCGCATCGTCGAGGCCGCGGGCGCCGCGCCGCGCTACCTGGAGATCGGCCCCGGGCGCGGCATCCTGACGGGCCGGCTCCTCCAGCGCGCCCCGGTGACCGCGGTCGAGCTCGACGGCCGCCTCGCCGCCGCCCTTCCCGACCGTTTTCCCGGCGCGCCTCTCGAGATACTCAACGAGGACTTCCTGCAAGTCGATCTCGCGCGCCTGCCCTCGCCCTGCGTCGTGGTCTCGAACCTGCCCTACTCCGTCGGGACGCCGATCCTCCAGCGTCTTCTGGATTGGCCCGCCTGGGAGACCGCGGTGCTCATGTTCCAGAAGGAGGTCGCCCTGCGCTGCCTGGCCGAGGCGGGGGATAAGAAGTACGGGCTCTTGAGCGTCTCCGTCGCCCTCAAGGCCGAGGCCGAGCTCGTCTGCGAGGTGCCGCGCGGCGCTTTCGACCCGCCGCCCGAGGTCGAGTCGGCGGTGGTGCGCTTGCGGCGCCTGCCCAAGCCGCGCTTGCCCGAGGGCCTTATAGAGGAAGAATTCTTCCGAGTGGTCCGCGCCGCCTTCAGCCAGCGGCGCAAGATGGCGGCGAAGGCGATCGCGGCGGCGCTGCAAGTCGAGCGCGCCCGGGTGGAGAAGGCCTTCGCGGAAACGGGCATCGAGCCGAGCGCGCGGGCGGAGACGATACCGCTCGAGGCCTTCCTCGCGCTTTGCCTCGCCCTCCGGCGCGGAGCCTGACGCCGGCGGAGACAACAGTTCCGACCCGCAAAAAGGGCCGCTTGTGCTACAATTTTGACGGGAATATCGATGAAAATCCTCTTCGTCACCGAGAGCCAGGGCTGGTCGGGCGGGGCCGCCCAGCTCCTCCTCTTGGCCAAGGGCCTCAAGGCCAAGGGCGCGGACGTGCGCCTGGCCAGCCCCGAGGACGGCGAGGTCGCGCGCCGGGCCAAGGCCGCGGGCATTCCTCATATCCCGTTTCATCCCCGCCAGGACTACGACCTGGTCTCGGCCGCGCGCCTGGCCCGCATCCTCGACGCGGAGCGCTTCGAGGTGCTCCACGCCCATCACCCCCGCGCGCACGCGGTGTGCGTGGCGGCGGCCTACCTGGCTTCCAATCGCCCGGTGCTCGTGGTGACGCGCCGCGTCTCCTTTCCGCTGCCCAAGAACGTCTTCAGCCGGCTCAAGTACCGCAACCCGCGCATCGACGGCTTCGTGGCGGTGGCCGAGGCCATCCGCCAGGAGCTCCTCCGCGGGGGCGTGCGGGCTGAGCGCGTGCGCACCATCCCGAGCGGCGTCGAGACCGCCGACTTCGCGCCGCGCCCCAAGGACGAGGCGCTGGCCGCGGAGCTCGGCTTGCCCGCCGGCGTGCCCGTGATCGGCAAGATCGGCAACCACGGGGAGTGGAAGGGGCAGGACCACTTCCTCGCCGCGGCGGCCGCCCTCGCCAAGCGCGGCCGGCGCGCGGTCTTCGTCCTGGCCGGGCGCGACACCGACTCCGAGGACCTGCTGGCGAAGGCGAAGGAGCTCGGCCTCGAGCCCGGGACGGCGCGCTTCCTGGGATTTAGGGCCGACGTGCCGCGCATCCTCTCCCTCTTGAGCGTGAGCGTAAACGCCGCGACCAAGGGCGAGGGCATCTCCGGGGCCCTGCGCGAGTCGCTGGCGATGGGCGTGCCGGTGTGCGCCAGCGACGCGGGCGGCAACGCCGAGCTCGTGGAGGACGGCGTCACCGGCCGGCTGTTCAAGGCCGGCGATCCCGAGGACCTGGCCCGCGTCCTGGCCGAGCTCTTGGACGATCCCGCGGCGGCGCGGGCGCAGGCGGAGCGCGGCCGGGCCCTCGTCCTCGAGCGCTACAGCGTCGACAAGATGGTGGAGCGCACCGACGAGTACTACCGCGAGCTAGCCGCGCGCCGGGGCGGCGTCCGCGCGGAGTGCGCGGTCTAGCTCGGCCAGAACCTTTTCCACGGGAACGTCCCGGCAGGAAGTCCACGACTCCGAGACCGCGCAGAAGTGCTTGGGCGCGCCGGGCTTGGGCATCCAGATCGCCCGCGTGTAGCGGCCCAGCACGCTGACCAACGTCGCTCCCACCGCGACGGCAAGATGGGCGGTCCCGGTGGCGCTCGACACCAGCAGGCCCGCGCGCTCGATGAGCGCCGCGGTGAGGCCGATGGGATAGGGGCCGAGGACGGGGACCGGGCGGCTTGCCGCGATGGCGCGAACCGCCGCCTCCTCGCCGGGGCCGGACAGGAGGATGGGCGCGACGTCGTTTCGGGCGCGCAGCGCGTCCAGGAGGGCGGCGAACTTTTCCTCGGGCCAGCGGTTGTCGAATTTCTTGAAGTTGCCCGCGAACACGAGGACCGGGCGGGCTCCGCGGGGAAGCTTCAGCGCCTCGAGGACGCGGGCGGCCTCGGCCCGGTCGGCCTCCGGGACCCGCGCGCGCGGGCGGGGGTC
>DATLOS010000033.1:0-8969 GCA_035536155.1 Elusimicrobiota bacterium | reverse complement strand
GGGGGGCCGCTCGAGCTCTCCGATCTGGTGCAGGAGGGCTCCCTCGGGCTCATGCGCGCCATCGAGAAATTCGAGTACCGCCGCGGCTTCAAGTTCTCGACCTACGCCACGTGGTGGATCCGCCAGGCGGTCAGCCGCGCCATCTCCGACCAGGGCCGCACCGTGCGCCTGCCGGCCCACATGACGGAGCTGGGCGCGCGCCTCGCCCGGGCCCGCGTGAAGCACTTCCAGGAGCACGGCGCCGAGCCCCGGCGCGCGGACTACGCCCGGCGCCTGCGCATCTCCGGCGCGCAAGTCGACGTGGGCCTGCGGATCAGCCAGCATCCCGTCTCCCTCGACGCGGCGCCGGACGACGACTCGGACACGCTCCAGAGCCGCTTGGCCGACGGCGCCGCGCCCGATCCCGCCGCGGCCGCCGCCGAGGGCATCCGCAAAGCCCAGATCGCCCGCGCGCTCAAGACCCTCACCCGGCGCGAGGCCGCGGTCATCCGCCTGCGCTTCGGCCTGGGCGCCTCGCCGGCCAAGACCTTGGGCGAGACCGGCCGCGTGTTCAAGCTCACCCGGGAGCGCATCCGCCAGATCGAGGCCCGCGCGCTGGGCAAGCTGCGCCGGGGCTCGCGCGCCGTCATCCTCGCGGGGGCCAATTGAGGAAGTCCCGCCCGATGCCGCTGTGGCAGTCGGTTCCTCTTCGCGGGGTCCTCTTCGCCGCGGGAGGCGCCGCGACCCTCCTGCCCCGGCCTCTCGAGCTGCGCCTGGGCCGCGCGCTCGGGCGCCTCGCCCTGCGGTTCGGGCTCTTCAAGAGCAAGGTCGCCGAGGAGAACATCCGGCGCTGCCTCCGGGGCCGGGACGCCGCCGCGCGGCGCCGCATCCTGGAGCGCAACTTCGAGCACTACGGCCAGCTCTTCTTCGAGTACCTGCACTTTTTCTCGCCCCTGCCCGGGCACTACCGCCGCTACATGGCGGCGAACTCCGTCGTGGAGGGCCGGGAGAACTGGGAGAAGGCCAACGCGCGCGGAAAGGGCGTGCTGTTTGCCGCCTGCCACCTGGGCTGCTGGGAGATGCTGGCCGCCGGCGGGGCGATGAGCGGCATCCCGCTGACCGTCGTGACCACGGTGCTCAAGCCGCCGTGGCTCGACGCGATCATCACCGAGCGGCGCCTGCGGACCGAGGTGCGGGCGGCGACCCATCCGGGCGCCATGCCCGCGGTGCTGCGGGCGCTGCGCCGAGGCGAGTCGGTCGCCTTCATGAACGACCAGTACGCCCCGCCGCCCATGGGCGAGCCCGTCTACTTCTTCGGCATCGCCGTCGACACCCTCGCCGCGGTCGGCCCCCTCGCCGCGCGCACCGGCGCCGCGGTCGTGCCCGCGTACACCTACCGCGACGAGGAGGGGCGCTCCCACGTCGTGATCGAGCCCGAGATGACGCCCGAGGAGCTGGCGCAGGGCGCCGCGACCCAGGCCATCTCCGCCAAGATCGAATGGTGGATCCGGCGCCGCCCGGAGCAATGGCTCTGGGTGCACCGCCGCTTCAAGGGCGCCGCCGCTCTCGCATAGCGGGAAGAAAGTCCCGCATGGCGCATGGGCCCTTTTCCGGCCCTCAAAGCTCGATCGCCTTGCCGTCGCCGTCCCCGTCGCCTTTTCCGCCCCAATACTCCTGGAGCGCCGAGCCCGACGTCACGCCGCACCTGCGCCTCGTCATCCATCCCTGGGCTTAGCCCGGAAGTCACGCGCCGGAGATTGCTTTCCGCCCCCGGCTTGGGCTAGGATGCGGGCGTCGTCTTATGCCGCATGAGAGGTGGTATGCCCAAAGCGATCCCCGACGGTTACGCGATCCTCACGCCGTACCTCGTCGTCAGCGACGCGAAGAAGGCCATCGAGTTCTACAAGAAGGCCTTCGGCGCCAAAGAAGTGATGCGCATGCCCTGTCCGGAGACGGGCAAGATCATGCACGCCGAGATGGACGCCTTCGGCTCGCGCTTCATGCTGGCCGACCAGAACGAGTTCTGCGGCAAGATGAAGTACAACGAGCCCGGCAAGCTGGGCGGGACGGCCGTGATGATCCACGTCTACGTCCAGGACTGCGACAAGGCCTTCAAGCAGGCGGTTTCCGCGGGCGCGGAGGCGGTGCGGCCGCTCGAGGACCAGTTCTACGGCGACCGCAACGGCACCCTGCGAGACCCCTTCGGCCACCTGTGGGGAATCTCCACCCATAAGAAGGACCTCACCCCGGAGCAGCTCGAGAAGGGGATGAAGGAAGCGATGGAAAAGATGAAGGCCGGCGCGGCCTAAGGCTTCACCGTTTAGAAAGCGGGCGGGCTCCGGGACTTCCGGGGCCCGCCCGCCCGCTTTTGGGTAGAATATCCGCATGCCCGCCGTCTTTGAGCACCGCCGCCAAGTCGCCGACCGCGAGATCGACGAGCTGGGCCACGCCAACAACCAAGCCTACCTGACCTGGATGCTGGAGGCCGCCAACGCCCACAGCGCCGCGCAGGGCTGGCCGGCGGAGAAGTACTTCGCGCTCGGCTCCTGCTGGGTCGTGCGCCGCCACGAGATCGAGTACCTGGTCTCGGCGAAGCCCAAGGACGAGATCGTGGTGAAGACCTGGGTCTCCACCTTGGAGCGCATCAGCTCGGAGCGGCGCTATGAGATCCTGCGCGCCGCCGACGGCAAGCTGTTGGCCCGCGCGTCGACCCTCTGGGCCTGGATCGACATGAAGACCGGGCGGCCGGCGCGCGTGCCGCCGGAGGTCTCGTCGGCCTACGAGGTCGTCGCGCCCGCCGCTCCGCAGCCGTAGAGAATGCTGCGAAGTCCGAAGTATTGTCGGCAATAGTTCGGTATACTTCGGCGGGGGAAAAACATGACCACTCGAGAGTTGGGACTTTCCTGCTGCCGCCATTTTGAGGCCCGCGACATCAAATCCGTCCTGCTGGGAAAGGACCCGCGCTACGCGCCCCACCGCGCCTTCGACACCTTGCACGTGCGCCTCGAGCTCTCCGTGGACTTGAGCGGCCGCACCCTCTCCGGCACCTGCACCACGACGGCCCGAGCGTTCGACCGTCTCACCGAGCTCGAGTTCGACGCCTGCGGGATGACCATCCTGGGAGCCAAGGCGGGGGGAGAGACCGCGCGCTTCACCCACAAGGACGGCAAGCTCAAGGTGAAGCTCCCCAAGGCCGCGCTCGAGGTGGGCGACGAGGTCGAAGTCGAGGTCCGCTACCGCGTGCGCAAGCCCGTCGCGGGCCTCCACTTCGTGAAGCCCGGCAAGGCCAACGGCGCGCAGATGTGGACGCAGGGCCAGCCCGAGGACTCGCGCTTCTGGTTCCCCTGCCACGACGCGCCGCACGAGAAGGCCACGAGCGAGGTCATCGCCCGCGTGCCGCTCGGCTTCGTCGCGGTCTCGAACGGCGTCCTGGTCGACCGGACGCGGCACGCCTCCGCGGAGACCTTCCACTGGCGCATGGACCGGCCGCACGCCCTCTACCTCGTGACCTTGGTGGTGGGCCGCTTCGCCGAGGTGCGCGAGCGCTGGGAGGACGTGGACGTGCTCTACTACTGCGAGCGCGGCCGCGAGGAGGACGCGAAGCGCGGATTTAGAAAGACGATCCCCGCCATGGACTTCTTCTCGAAGAAGCTGGGCGTCTCCTATCCCTATCCCAAGTACGCGCAGATCGCGGTGGCCGAGTTCCCGGGCGGAATGGAGAACACCACCGCCACCACGCAGACCGACGCCTGCCTGATCCCGAAGGCCGCCGCCCTCGACAACGACCTCGACACCTTGGTGGCCCACGAGCTCGCGCACCAGTGGTTCGGCAACCTCGTCACCTGCCGCGACTGGTCGCACGCCTGGCTCAACGAGGGATTCGCCACCTACTTCGAGATGCTCTTCATGGAGCACGACAAGGGCGCCGACGAGGCCGACTACGAGCGCCACCTCTGCCGCCAGTCCTATTTCCACGAGGACGAGGGCCGCTACCGCCGGCCCATCGTCCACAACGCCTACAAGTACCCTTGGGTGCTCTTCGACCGGCATCTCTACGAGAAGGGCGCCTGCGTCCTGCACATGCTCCGCCAGGAGCTGGGCGACGAGCGCTGGTGGCGCGCGATCCGGCACTATCTCGAGAGCAACCAGAACTCGAGCGTGGAGACGCCGGACCTCGCCACCGCCATCGAGGAGGCGACGGGCCGCAACCTGCGCCGCTTCTTCGACCAGTGGATCCACCGCTCCGGCTACCCGACTCTGCAGGCGACCTACTCCTACGACGACAAGACGAAGGAGGCGATCCTCAAGGTGCTGCAGAAAGGCTCGGACTCCACGGGGCTCTACCGCCTGCCGCTCAAGATCGTCTGCGCGGGATTTTCGCCCGCGTGGACCCGCGACTCCTCGGTCCTCTTGGAGAAGAAGGAGCAGGAATTCCGGGTGAAGGTCCCGTCCCGCCCCCAGCTCGTCGAGCTCGACCCGCGCGGCGACGTGCTCAAGCGAATCGAGTTCCGCAAGCCTTTCCCGCTCTGGCTCGCCCAGCTGCGCCGCGGCACCTGCGCTCTGAGCCGCGTCCACGCCGCGCGCAGCGTGGCGTCGTGGGGAGACGACGCCGCGGTCGCCGCCCTGGCCGCGGCCCTCAAGGCCGAGAAGTTCTGGGGCGCCGCCTGCGAGATCGCCTCCGCCTTGGGGGGCATCCGCAGCGAGGCGTCCTTCCAGGCGCTCCAAGCGGGCCTGAGCCATCCTCATCCCAAGGTGCGCCGCGCCGTGGTGGCCGCGCTCGGGGGATTCGCCCGCAAGGAGCTGGCGCCCCGCTGGAAGTCTCTGCTGCGCTCCGACTCGAGCTACCACGTGCGCGCCGAGGCGGCGCGCGCCTTGGGCGCCCTGCGGGACTCCCGCCACGTCGGAGACCTCAAGACCGCGATGCGGGCTCCCTCGTACTGGGACATCGTGGCCGGAGGCGCCATCCAGGGCTTGGCCGCCACGCGGCGTCCCGAGGCCCTGCGCGCCGTCCAGGCGGCCTGCCGCTCGCCCTACGGCTACCCGGCGCGGGCCTACGCCATCCGCGCGGTGGGGCAGTTCGCCGGCGCCCGCGAGGAGGTCGTGCCCTTCCTGACCAAGCTCCTCGAGGACATCCTGAAGGAGTCGGACGAGCGCCTGGCCATGGCGGTGATCTCGACCTTGGGCTCGACGGGCGACTTCCGGGCCCTCCAGGCCCTGGAGAAGGCCCGCACGCACGCCGACAGCCGGATCAAGACCTACGCGGAGGAAGCCATCGCCCGCATCCAGGGCGAGTCGGAGCCCGCGGAGAAGGCCGGCAAGAAGTGAGCCGCCCCCGGATTCTCATCAACTGCGACTTCGACCCGGGCGCCCCGGGCTCGGTGTTCCGCCGCCAGGTGACGCTCTACGAGCCGTACCTTGCGAGCGTGCTCGAGGCGGGGGGGCTGCCGCTCCTTCTTCCGCCCTGCGAGGAGGACGTCCTGCGCGAGTACCTCGAGCTGGCCGACGGCGTGCTCTTCACCGGCGGCGACGACTATCCGCCCGAGCTCTACGGCGAGAAGCCCGTCCCCGAGGTGGAGAAGGCGCCGACCGAGCGGGTGGCGACCGACCTCGAGCTCATGAAGCTCACCCGCGCCGGCTCCAAGCCCGCCCTCGGCATCTGCGCGGGGATGCAGCTCCTCAACGTCGCGTCGGGCGGGGCCCTTCTCCAGCATCTGCCCCCGTCCCTCGGCCACAAGGCCCGCGGCCCCGAGGAGGACTCCGGCCACGAGGTCGAGCTCGTCGCCGGCACGCAGCTCGAGCGGATCTACGGAGCCGCGCGCCTGCGCGTGAACTCCTCCCACCACCAGGCCGCCGACCCCAAGCGCATCGCCGCCGGCCTCAAGGTCTCCGCCCGCGCCGCCGACGGGACCGTCGAGGGCCTCGAGCTCGCCCAGCCCGACGGCAGATTCTTCGTCTTCGTGCAGTGGCATCCCGAGCGGGTCCAAGACGAGGAGCAGCGCCGGACGCTGTTCAAGGCCTTCGTCGACGCCTGCCGCAAGCGCTAGCTACGTCTTGGGCGCGGCCGGCGGCCGCCGGACCTGGTACTCGACCGCGGTCACGCAGTGGAAGGCGCCGTTCGGGCCGGTGGTCTGCCCGTCGACCTCCATGAGGCCGCCCGCGTCGACGAACTCGGCGCTCATCCCGTAGCGCTTGAGCGTCTCGCGCACCTGCTGGGCGATGCGCGCCTGGACCCGCTCGACGAGCTCCGCGGGATGGCCGTGCTTGACGAGGTAGGCGCGGTAGTCGGGCACGTAGACGTGGTTGTTCACCCGCGCCCAGTTGACCGTGGGGAGGAAGTCGGGGTTCCAGCCGCCGAATTGGTTGGGCTTCAAGTTCACCGGCGCGAACATGGGCAGGCGCTCGACGGTGAGGCCGCGCTCGGCGAACTCCTTGGCCCGCGCGTCCAGGAAGGCGTTGAGGCCGCGCGCGTAGGCGCGCTCGTGCTCGAAGCCGCGCGCCTCCAGGCTCTCCTCGTCGATGCGGGCCACCGCGACCGCGTTCCCGGTCAGGTGCGCGACGTACTCGTCGACGTCGCCGGTCTTCGAGCCCGGCAGCCAGGGGGCGATCACGACGTGGGACTCCGGCACGCGCGCCGCCCGGGCGAGCTCCGCGACGACCTGGGAGCGGTCGCGCCGGACGTTTCCCGGCCCCAGGCCGTCTCCCGCCCATTCATAGAAATTACGCGTCCACTCGCTTCCGTTGGCCACGTAACGGCTGCCGGCCTCCTGGTAGCGCTTGAACCAGGCCTGGGCATCCGCCGCGAGCTGCTCATGTCCCTGGTCGTTGAAGGCCAAGGTGCGCTCGCTCGTGAGGAAGAAGCCGGGAGCGCTCTCCGTGCCCGGAGTCCAGAGCGTGTCGCCGCCGCGGATGAGGAGCCGGAGCTTGCGCGTCTCCGGGTCCGGATAGCCCGGCGCTTTCGGCGGCTCGAAGTCCACGGACACGGGGCGCCCATCGGTGCTGAAGGGGTAGACGTACTCGATCACCTGCGCCTGGTACACGAGCTCGGCGCCGCGCCGCACCGGCACGAAGCGCACGAGGGGGTGGTAGTCCCGCACCCAGTAGACGTCCTGGTGGTAGGCCGTGCCGTTCTTGGTCCGGTAGCTGCCTTGGCCAAGGGTCTTGCTCGCCGGGGCGTTGAAATCGAGCCCGGCCAGGCGGGCCAGACCCTGATGCTCCACCAAGGTCTCGCTCAAGAGGCCGTACGGAGAAGCCTTTCCGAAGTCCTCGCGCGGCGCCTCGGGCTTGAGGAACCCCGCCTCGGCCAGGGCCGGCCGCAGATCGCGCAAGGTCAGCTCGCGGCGGCGGTCGGCGAGCCCGAAGTCGGTCCGGCCGCCCCCGGCGGAGGGGCTCAAGAACTCCCGGATGACCCGCACCGCCCCGGCCGGGTCGTACTGCGGGAGACCGGCGATGCGGGCGATCTCGATGAGCGCGACCTCGGTGCGCGGCCGATAGCTCGCGTGGCTGCTGGCGACGTGGGAGAAGAACCAGTCGAGCCGGCGCAGGGGAAAGCGCAGGATCGCCTCGTCGACGCGGGCCGCGCCCCAGCGGTCCCGGGCGGCGGCGAGCACGTCGTCGACCTGCGGGATCTCGGTGAAGACGGCGTTCCAGATCTCGAAGAGCTCCTGCTCCGTGAACGCCTGCGGCGCCGGCGCCAGGCGCGCGGCCGGGGGGAGAGCGGCCGAGCCCATGGGCCCCTGCGCCCAGACGAGCCCTCCTTCGTCGCCGCCGGCCGCGGAGTTCTCGAAAAGGCGCGCCAAGGCGCCCGCGTCGCCGGCCCGGGCCGCCTCCAGGGCCGAGCCGAGGCGCCCGGAGAGCGCCGAAAGGCGCTGGGCGCCGCCCGCCGCCGCGACCTTCGCATGGGCCTCCTCGAGGCGGCGGAGTACATCGGCGCCGACGGAGGCCCCCGCGGGTCCCGGCGCGCCAAGGCGCTCGCGCACCGCCTCCAGCGCGGCCGGATCGGCCACCGCCGCGGCCAGCACCTGCGCCACCTGGGCGCGCTCCTCGCGCTCCTGCGCCGGGGCGGCGGCGAGCGCGCCGCTCAAGCGCTCCGCGGCGAGGACGTCGGGGGCCTCGGCGTTCCCGCCCGAGGCCGGAAACGCCAGCGAGAGATCCCGGTCGAGGCCGGAGGCGAGGCGCTCCGGAGCGAGCTCGAGACCGGGGAAGGCGTAGGCGCCGGGGCCGCGCACGGCGGAGCGCGGAAGCTCGAGGGAGGGCGCGCCGCGGGACGGGCGCGGGAAAAGCGCCAGCATCCAGGCGATCGCCGCGATCCGGGTCCTCCGGCGGCTGGGCACACCCCAGTGTAGGGGCTCGACCTCCGCGGCGCCAGAGGCAGCGCCGCCGCGCTTGCTAATCCAGGCGCCCCCCTGCTAAACTCGCGCCGTGCCGATCGGGAACCCGGGCCCGCCTCCGGTGTCTCACCCCGCATGGAAAATCCCATGAGCTGGGTCCTGTGCGGCCTCTTGCTCGCGGCCTCGCCCGCCCGCGCCGCCCAGACGAGGAGGCCGACGATGAGCGACGCGGACGCCAAGTTCCAGAAAGGCCTCTATCAGGAAGCCTTGGGCGACTACGAGGCCTTGGCCAAGTCCGCGCGGGGGGAGGAGCAGGTCAAGGCGCAGTTTCGCGCCTGCGAGGCCGAGGCCCTCCTGTTTCGCTACGGCGAGGCCATCGGGCGCTTCGAGAAGATCGTCCTTCCCAAGAAGGGGCCCGACCGGGCGCGGCTCCTCCTTTTAAAGGCCGAGCTCTACCGCGAGTACCTGAAGCAGTACGGCTTCGGCCTGCGCGGGGACGTCGTCGAGGGCGAGGGCTCCGCCTTCCGGAAGACCCCGAAGGAGCTCCGCCGCGAGGCCGAGGCCGCCTACCGCGAGCTCTGGGACATGCGCGCCGAGCTCGCCCGCATGCCCATCGCCGGCGAAAGCTACTTCCTCGACGTGGCCAAGGCCGACCGGAGCCTC
>DATLOS010000032.1:0-3035 GCA_035536155.1 Elusimicrobiota bacterium | reverse complement strand
AGCGCAGGTAGCGGTGGTACTGGCGGGTTTGGGCGCGTTCCGGGCGGTTCAGTCTCCCGGCGGCCTTGAGCAGGCGGGCCCGCAGCTCCGGAGGCACGCGGACCATCTCCTGCGGGTCCGCGCCCAGCCGCTCGAGCGCGGAGAGGACCTGTTGGAGCTCCGCTTCGCTCATTTTATCTGGTCTACGGAAAGTTCCAAGCCATGGAACTCCCCCGCCAGGGTGACCCGCGCGCCGCCGGAGGGCGCGCAGCGCTTCTTCAGGGCGGACAAGCTCTTGGCGTCCAGGTGCTCCGCCGAGATCGTGACGCCCGAGCATTTGGCGAAGGAGAAGAAGCCGCCCAGGTTCTCGACCACGTCGTTGACCGTCACGCGGCGGCCGGAGAAAGCGTTGGGATTGTCCTCGAGCGCCTTGCAGCTCGCCGCCGCCGCCGCCGCGGGCTTGTCCTTGGAGCCGTCATAAGGCGGCAGCTTGAGGAGCGTCTCGAGGTCCGCGCCCTTCTTCGCGGCGGGCGCCTTCGCGGCGGCCGTCTTCGCCGGCGCGGCCGCGGGCGTCCCGGCCGTCGCGCCGCCCGCTTCGCTCGGGGAGGACGCGGTCGAGCCCGCCGCCGGCGCTCCCGCCTTGGTCCCGGGCTGGACCAGCGCCTGCAGGCGGTCGACCACGGAATGGGGATCCTTGATCGCCTTGTCGAGGGCGGCCTTGAGGCGCGTCGCGGGGTCCGGCTCCGCCGGGACGCCGGGGCGCGCGCGGGCCAGCTCGCCCCGGAGGCGCTCGTTGTCGCGGTACTGCCAGGCCGCGAGCGCGATCAAGACGGCGAAGGCGAGAAAGCGCAGGAACGCCATCAGCGGGACTCCCCGGACTTCGCCAGCGCCGGGTCGACGCCGAGCTCCTTGAGCCAGTGGTCCCGCACCGCGGAGAACTCTTGGGCGCGGGACTGGGGGATCGACTTGTCCTTGGGCAGCTTCAAGGCGGCGAAGTTGACCCACTTGCCGTCGCGGGAGAACTGGAAATGGAGGTGGGGCCCCGTGGCCAGGCCGGTCGAGCCGACGTAGCCGATCACCTGACCCTGCCGCACGTGGACGCCGGGCGCGATGCCCGCGGCGTAGCGGTCGAGGTGGCCGTAGAGGGACGTGTACGTCGCGTTGTGCTTGATCTCGATGTGCTTGCCGAAGCCCCCCGCGTAGCTCGCGGCGGCGACGCGCCCCTCGCCGATCGCCCGGACCGGGGTGCCCCGGGCGGCGCCGTAGTCCACGCCCAGGTGCGGCCGGCGGGCGTGGAGGATCGGATGCCAGCGTCCCATCGAGAAGCCGGAGGTGATGTGGCGGAAATCGAGCGGCGCCCGCAGGAACATGCGCTGAAGGGAGTTGCCCTTGGCGTCGTAGTAGGCGTCGTCGAAGAAGATGCCGATGTTGCGGCCGGCGGCCTTGCCCTCGTAGAGGGCGGCCTGGACGTCGCGGCCCCAGACGCGGCCGTCGGGCGTGCGGCGCTCGATCCAGGACAGCGAGAAGCGGTCCCCGTCGCGGGTCTCGCTCAGGAAATCCACCGTCCACTGGAAGACCTCGACGTACTTTTGAATCACCTCGTCGCCCATGCCCGCGCGGAGCATGGCGGGCCAGAGCGTGCGCGTGACCGTCCCGGCCGCGGAATGGCGCACCAGCTGGATGGGCGCCTTGGAGCGCACCGCCTTGAACTTCCCCTGAGGCAGCGGGAGAACGATGATGCGGTCGGTCCCGCGGCTGATGGTCACGTGCTGGAGCTCCCCGGTCGGCGAGCGGAAGAAGCGGTAGCGGTCGCCGGAATAGCGGCGCTGGGCGCCGCCCAGCGGGGCCAAGGCCTTGAGGACGGCCTTGGCCTCGGCGGGGGTGGACCCGGACTCCTCGAGGCCTTCGCGGAGCTTGCTGCCCCCCAGCTCGCCGTCGTAGAAGCTCACGTGCGGCGGCAGGGCCTCGCGGGCGGCCGCCAAGTCGCGCAGGCGGACGTAGCTCCTATGGAGGAAAACGACGAAAACGGAGAGGGCGCCGTAGAGCAGCCCGCGGCGCAGGCGCGGGGGCATCTTGCGCAGGCCTTCCCCCCCGCGGGCGAGGGCCGCCTGCACGCGGCGGGCCGGCGGGGCCAACCGCTCCTGCAACGTCGTCAATGGCGCGAGCAAGGCCATATTATACATGAGGCGTTTGGTCCCCGGGCGTGACAACTATACGTCCTGGGGCGGACGTCTCTTTCGGGTCGGGGCCGCGGCTCAGCCGAAGAGGACCGCGACGACCGCGTTGAGGCGGCGGAAGGCCCCGGCCAGGAGGCCGTGGACCTCGACCTTCCTGGGGTAGACCGTCACCGGCCGAGAGGTGTCCGAGGGCACGGTGGGCAAAGTGAAGAGGAAGCTGGCGCCCAGCCCCTTCCAGCTCTCCGCCCAGATCCGCCCGCCCTGCAGCTCCACCATCGCCTTGGCGAGAGTCAGACCCAGTCCCGTTCCCGTCCCGCCGGCGGCGCTCTTGCCCTCGACGGCCGCCTGCTCGAAGGCCGCGAACACGCGCTCCAGGTCCCCGTGCGGGATGCCGGGGCCCGAGTCCTTCACCTTGAAGACGATCGTGCCCAGGTGCTCGTGGCGCCCCGGGACCGCGCTCACCTCGATCTTCCCCCCCGGAGGCGTGAACTTGATCGCGTTGGAGAGCAGGTTGACCAGCACCTGGAGGGCGCGGCCGGGATCGGCCCAGACCCGCGCCGGCGGCTCCTCGGTGGCGTTGACGACGCGCACGCCCTTGGAGACCGCCCAGGCGCGCAGGCTCTCGATGGCCTCGTTGACCAGGGCGGTCGGGTCGACCGGCTCGGGCGAGAGGCGCAGCTTGCCCGCCTGGAGCTTGGAGAAGTCCATGATGTCGTCGATGAGCCGGTTCAGCCGGTCGGCGTTCTTGGTGGCGATCGCGATCACCTGCCGCTGCTCCGCGTCGAGCGTGGTCGCGAGCTGCATGTGGAGAAGGCCCAAAGCGGTGCGGACGGCGGTGAGCGGGGCGCGCAGTTCGTGCGTCATGTAGCGGCCCAGGAG
>DATLOS010000031.1:0-9927 GCA_035536155.1 Elusimicrobiota bacterium | reverse complement strand
GGAGGAGGCGGCCGACGCGGCGGCCCAAACGAGCAGCCCCAGCCGGAGGACGTTCATGGGACGTCATGGTATCACCTTTTGTGTAATAATCCCGTGTCGGAGATCACTACAAGACGTGAAATGAGCCTATTTCTGCAAGGTTGGTCCGCGGCCGCCGCGGGCATGCTCCTGCTGTGGCTGCGCCAGCAGCGGACCCGGGACGCGGGCATCGTGGACGTGGGCTGGGCCGCGGGCTTGGGCGCCTTGGCGATCCTGCACGCGGCGCGCTCGGGCGGCGACCCCGGGCGCCGGGCGCTGCTCGCGGTCCTGGCGGCCCTTTGGTCGGCGCGCCTCGCGTTCTACCTGGGAGCTCGGGTGGCGGGCCGGCCCGAGGACGGCCGCTACCGCGCCTTGCGCGAGCGCTGGGGCGCCGACGCGGGCCGCAACTTCCTCCTCGTCTTCCAGGCGAACGCCCTCTTGGACGCGCTCTTCTCCATTCCCTACCTCGTCGTCTGCGCGGATCCGCGCCCCCTCGGCCCGCGCGACGCGGCGGCGGCGGCGCTCTGGCTGGTCGCGGTCGGCGGGGAGTCGCTGGCCGACCGGCAGCTGGCGCGCTTTCGCGCCGACCCCGCCCGCCGCGGCCGCACCTGCCGCGACGGTCTCTGGCGCTACTCCCGCCATCCCAACTACTTCTTCGAGTGGCTGCAGTGGTGGACCTACGTCCTCATGGCGCCGGCGGCTCTCGCGGGCGCGCCCGCGCTCCTGGGGCCCGCCCTCATGCTCCTCTTCCTCTATAAGGTGACCGGTATCCCGGCGACGGAGGCCCAGGCGCTCAAGAGCCGGCCGGATTACGCCGAGTATCAGCGGGTCACCAGCCCGTTCATCCCCTGGAGACCGAATGAAGACCGCCATTGACCTCATCGAGAGGGGCGTGGTCCCCGACCGCTTGGTGCGCTGGGGCATCCGTCGGCTGCTGGTCCGCCGCCTGAAGGCCGAGGACCGCGGCGGCGAGCAGGCTCAGGCCCGGGCCGAGGAGGCGCTGGCCGCCGAGCTGCGCCGCAGCCCGGTGGCCATCGTGCCGGAGAAGGCCAACGAGCAGCACTACGAGGTCCCGCCGGGCTTCTTCCTATTGGCTCTGGGCAAGCGGCTCAAGTACTCGAGCTGCTTCTTCCCCGTCGGGGTCTCCGACCTCGACCGCGCCGAGGAGGAGATGCTCCGCATCACCTGCAAGCGCGCGGGCCTGCGGGACGGGCAGGAGGTCCTCGAGCTGGGCTGCGGCTGGGGCTCGCTCACGCTGTGGATGGCCGAGAAGTATCCCCGCAGCCGCATCCTGGCGGTCTCGAACTCGGCGCCGCAGCGGGAATTCATCCTGGCCCGGGCTCGGGAGCGCGGCCTAGCGAACGTCGAGGTGCTCACGCGCGACATGAACGCCTTCGACACCGATCGGCGCTTCGACCGCTGCGTCTCGGTGGAGATGTTCGAGCACATGCGCAACTACGAGGAGCTCCACGCCCGCATCGCGCGCTGGCTCAAGCCGGGCGGCTGGCTCTTCGTGCACATCTTCTGCCATAAGGACTTCGCCTACCCCTTCGAGGACAAGGACTCGGACGACTGGATGGCCCGCCACTTCTTCACCGGGGGCATCATGCCCTCGGAGAACCTGCTCCTGCGGTTCCAGCGCGACCTCAAGCTCCTCGAGCGCTGGCGCGTGGACGGCACGCACTACCAAAAGACCTCGGAATGCTGGCTGGCCAACATCGACCGGCGGCGCGGCGAGGTGCTGGAGGTCCTGGCCAAGGCCTACGGCAAGGACGAGGCGGAGCGCTGGTTCCAGCGCTGGCGCATGTTCTTCCTGGCTTGCGCCGAGCTCTTCGGCTACCGCCGCGGGCAGGAGTGGTTCGTGGGGCACTATCTCTTCGAGAGGCCGGAGTTCCCCGCGTGAGCGACGCCCGGGAGAGCTGCCTCTACGAGGGAACGGTCCGCCATCGGCGTTTCGCGCCGGTTCCCCACGAGTTCTCCTACCGGATGTTCATGGTCTACTTGGACTTGGCGGAGTTGGGCGACGCGTTCCGGGGCCGCTGGCTTTGGTCGGTGGAGCGGCCGGCGCCGGCCCGCTTCAAGCGGAGCGATCATTGGGGGGACCCGTCTCTTCCTCTCGACGAGGCGATCCGGCGCCTCGTGGCCGAGAGGGCGGGCGAGCGCCCCGCGGGCCCGATCCGCTTGCTCACGCATCTGCGCTATTGGGGGCACTGCTTCAACCCCGTGAGCTTTTACTACTGCTTCGACCGCTCCGGGCGGCGGCTCGAGACCGTGGTGGGCGAGGTGAGCAACACGCCGTGGGGCGAGATGCACCCCTACGTCCTGCCCGAGAGCATGAACCAGGGCGACGAGACCCGCAAGCGCTACCGCTTCCCGAAGGCGTTCCACGTCTCGCCTTTCATGGACATGGACCAAAGCTACGACTGGCGCTTCACCGTCCCCGAGCGCCAGCTCGTGGTCCACATGGAGAACCTGGAGCGGGGCGAGCGCATCTTCGACGCGACCATGACCATGGAACGTCGCGAGATGACGGGCGGCGCGCTCGCCTCGGCCCTGGCCCGCCACCCCTTCATGACCGCGAAGGTGGTGGCCGCGATCTACGCCCAGGCCGGCCGGCTGTGGCTCAAGAAGGCGCCGTTCTATTCCCATCCCAAGAGCCGGGAGAAAACGGGCGCATGAGCTACCGGGTCGTCAACTACGCGCTCTTTCAGGCCGGCTGGTTCGCCTGCGTCTGGGCCGGGGCCCACGGCCGCGCGGGAGTCGGGCCGGCCGCGGTCGCGGCGATCGCCCTCGTTCACCTGGCGATGATCGCGGACAAGAAGGCGGAGCTGCTCCTGGTCGCGGCCGCGGTGCTCTTGGGGCCTTGGGTGGACTTCGCGCTGGTGCGCGCCGGCGCGCTGTCCTATCCGAACGCCGTGGGGCCCGCTTGGCCGGCGCCCGACTGGATCATCGCGCTCTGGGCGCTCCTGGCCATGACCGCCCGCCACTGCCTGGGCTGGCTGCGCGGCCGCTACGGCGCGGCGGCCGTCCTGGGCGCGCTGGGCGGGCCGCTGAGCTATGCCGCGGGCGCTCGCATGGGAGCGCTGCGCTTCGGCTCCGGGACCTGGCCGATCCTGGAGATGGGGCTCGCGTGGGGCTTGGCGATGCCGGGCATCTTCCTGCTGGCGGAGGCGACCGGTGGCTGAAGCCAAGGGACTCGACGTCGCCGTCATCGGCGGCGGCGCCGCCGGCATCACGGCGGCCTATCTCCTTCAGCGGGAGCATTCGGTCACGCTGTACGAGCGTAATGATTACGTGGGCGGGCACACTCATACCGTGACGGTCCCGGACGGGCCCGACGCGGGGACCCCGGTGGACACCGGCTTCATCGTGCTCAACGACAAGACCTACCCGACCCTTCACAAGCTCCTCAAGGAGCTGGGCGTCGCCTGGCGCTGGAGCGACATGTCCTTCGGCTACCACTGCGAGGAGACCGGTCTGCAGTACGCGGGCACCAGTCCGCTCGGCCTCTTCGCGCAGCCCATAAACCTCTTGCGCCCCCGCTATCTGGGGATGCTCCTCGACATACGGCGCTTCTGCACCCAGGCCCGCCGCGATCTCGACGCGGGGACGCTGGGCGAGCGCACCCTCGGCCGCTACGTGGCCGACGGCGGCTACGGCGAGGCTTTCTCCCGGGACTACCTCGTGCCCATGGGCGCGGCGATCTGGTCCACCTCCCTGGCCGAAATGCTCGAGTTCCCGGCGGAAACCTTCGTGCGCTTCTTCGCCAACCACGGCCTCTTGGCGCTCGAAGATCGGCCGCGCTGGCAGACCGTGGTCGGCGGCAGCCAAAGCTACGTCCGCGCTTTCTTGAAGGGCTTCCGGGGCAAGGCCTTCACCGAGGCCCCGGTCGCCGCCCTGCGCCGCGAGGGGGACGGGGTCGTCGTCCGCTTGAAGGACGGCCGGGAGGCCCGCCACGACCGCGCGGTCGTCGCCGCGCACGCCGACGAGGCCCTGCGCCTGCTGGCCGACCCGTCGGACGAGGAGCGAGCCGTCCTCGGCGCCTGGCGCTACCAGCGGAACCATACCGTCCTCCACACGGACGAGACGGTGCTGCCGCCGAACCGGCGGGCGTGGGCGTCGTGGAACTATCTCCGGGAGAAGGGGGGCGGCAAGGGCGGCGTGTCCATGACCTACCACATGAACCGTCTCCAAGGGCTGGCCTCGAGCCGGCAGTACTGCGTCACGCTGAACCGGCGCGGGCCGATTTCCAAAAATCGTATAATCAAGGTCATCGAGTACGAACACCCCGCATACACCGTCGAGACGATCCGCGCTCAGGGACGTTTGCTGGAAATCCAAGGAAAGCGCGGAACCTACTTCTGCGGAAGCTACTTCGGCTACGGCTTCCACGAGGACGCGGTGAAGGCGGGGGCGGGCGTGGCTCGGGCCTTCGGGATAGAGTTCTAGAGGTGCCTATGGAAACCGCCGCCAACCCGATGGAAGCCGTCGACGGCCGCAGCGCTCCGGGCGCGCTCGAGCGCGCGGCGATGGGACTGGTCTTCAAGGCCTTCTCGGCGGTGCGCGAGGGCAGCCTCGCGGTGCGCCTGCCGGACGGCCGCGAGCGCGTCTTCGGCCGCGGAGAGCCCCGGCAGTCGCTCGCCGTCAAGACGTGGGCCTTCTTCCCTCGTGTGGCCGCGGGCGGCGACGTCGCCTTCGGCGAGGCCTACACCGCGGGCGACGTCGACACCCCGGACCTCACCGGCCTCCTGCGCATATTCGTCGACAACGCCGACTCCATGTCCCGGGCCAACGCGGGGCTGGCCAAGGTCGCCCGCGCCTTCAACCGAGCGGCCCATCTCCTGCGCGCGAACACCCTCTCGGGGAGCGTCAAGAACATCGACGCCCACTACAACCTCGGAAACGACATGTTCGAGGTGTTCCTCGACCCCTCGCTCACCTACTCCTGCGCGTACTTCGAGCGGCCGGACCAGACCCTCGAGGAGGCCCAGAAGGCGAAGCGCCGCGCCATCCTGCGCAAGGCGCGCCTCGAGCCGGGCCAACACATACTCGAGATCGGCTCGGGCTGGGGCGCGCTCGCCCTCGACGCGGTGCGCGAGCACGGCTGCCGGGTGACCAGCCTCACCCTCTCCGAGGAGCAGCTGCGGCACGTGCGCGCGCTGGCCGAGCGCGAGGGCGTCGCGGACCGGCTCAAGGTCGAGCTCTGCGACTACCGCTCCATGCGCGGCTCCTTCGACCGGATCGTGTCGGTCGAGATGATCGAGGCGGTGGGCCATGAGCACCTGCCCGCCTTCTTCGGCGCCTGCGACCGCCTGCTCGGGCCCGGGGGCCTCGTGGTCCTCCAGGCCATCACCATCCCCGACCAGCGCTACGAGGAGTTCCGGCGCAGCTGCGATTGGATCCAGAAGCACATCTTCCCGGGCTCGCTGGTGCCCTCCGTCGGGGCGCTGTGCGCGGCGATGGCCAAGGGATCGCGCCTCGGCGTGGAGCACGTCGAGAGCATCGGGGCGCACTACGTGCCCACCCTGCGCGCGTGGAAGGAGAACTTCCTGGGCGCGCGGAGCCGGCTCGAGGGCATGGGCTACGGGCGCGAATTCCAGCGCGCGTGGGAGTACTACTTCTCCTACTGCGAGGCGGGCTTCGCGGCCCGGATCATCGGCGACGTCCAGATGGTGCTCGCGCGCAGCGCCGAGCAGGTCCCGGCGCTCGCGTGAGCACTGCCCTGCGCGACCGCGGCGCCCGCGCGCCCGCCGTTGGCCGAGCCCCCGACGGCGTCGATTGGGCGGGGAGCGCGGCGTTCTTCGGGATGCACGCCGCCTGCCTCCTCGCGCTCAAGACCGGCTTCGACGCCCGCGCCGCCCTCGCGGGCTTCGCTCTCTACTGGATCCGGATGTTCGCGATCACCGCGGGCTACCATCGCTATTTCTCGCACCGCTCCTATCGGACGGGGCGCTTGTTCCAGTTCCTCCTCGGCTGGGTGGGGGCCTCCTCGGCGCAGAAGGGGCCCCTGTGGTGGGCCGCCCACCATCGCCGCCACCACGCCGCCTCCGACCAGGCGGGCGACATCCACTCGCCGGTGACGCGGAGCTTCTGGTGGGCCCACGTGGGCTGGGTCCTCTCGGCGCGCTACGACGCGACCGACTACGAGGCCGTGCCGGACCTGACGCGCTACCCGGAGCTGGTCTGGCTCAACCGCTTCCACTGGGTCCCGCCCGCCGCCTTGGCGGTCGGCCTCTTCGCCTGCGGGGGGCTGCCTTGGCTGGTCTGGGCCTTCTTCGTGAGCACCGTGGTCCTCTACCACGGCACCTTCACCATCAACTCCCTCGCCCACGTCTTCGGCTCGAAGCGCTTCGAGACGGGCGACGAGAGCCGCAACAACCTCTGGCTCGCGCTCATCACCATGGGCGAGGGCTGGCACAACAACCACCACCGCTACCCGGCGTCGGAGCGGCAGGGCTTGTTCTGGTGGGAGCTGGACGCCAGCCACGCCGTTCTTCGGGGCCTCTCGCGGCTGGGCGTGGTGCGGGACCTGCGCGAGCCTCCCGCCGAGATCTACCGCGAAGCCGCCGGGGCGGCCCGGGCGTGACCCCGGGCGCCTCGAGGAGGTTCTTCGAGCGCGAGGGCGCGCGCCTCCTGCGCTACGTCCTCAACTCCCATCCCATCATCATCTGGGCGCTCGACAAGCGCGGCGTGGCCACCCTCTCCGAGGGCAAGGGCCTCGCCGCGATCGGGCTCAAGCCGGGCGAGGTGGTCGGCCGCTCCATCTTCGAGATGTACCGGGGCTACCCCGACATCCTGGAGTCGACGCGCCGCGCGCTCCGCGGGGAGAAGGTGCACGTCTTCTCCGAGGTGGGCGGGGTGAGCTTCGACTCGACCTACTATCCCCTGCGCGACGCCCGCGGGCGCCCGGACGGCATGTTCGGCGTGGCCACGGAGATCACCGAGCTCCGGCGCGCCCGCGCGACCGTGGGGCGGCTGGAGCGCGAGCAGCGCGAGATCCTCGATGCGGTGCCCGCGATGATCTTCTATAAGGATCGCAAGAACCGCATCCTCTGGGCCAACCAGCTCGCCGCGCAGAGCCGGGGCCTGAAGCCCGAGCGGATGGCCGGGCGCCGCACGGAGGAGCTGTATCCCGACGAGGCGGCGCGCTACTTCAAGGACGACCTCGAGGTGATCCGCTCGGGCAAGCCCAAGCTCGGCATCGTCGAGCGATGCGCCCGCGATGACGGCTCGAAGGGCTGGGTCCGCACCGACAAGATCCCTTACCGAGACGAGCGCGGCCGCGTGGTGGGCGTGATCGTCTTCGCCCAGGACATCACCGAGAGCCGCGTCGCCGAGGAGGCGCTGCGGCGCAAGGCCGAGCTCCTGGACTTGATGCAGTCGGTCGCCTCCGCGGCGAACCTCGCCAAGACCTCGGACGAGGCGTTGCGGGCCGGCCTGCGCCGCATCTGCGCCGTCCTGGGCTGGCCGATCGGCCACGTATACCGCGTCGCGGGCGACCGCCTGACGCCGTCCCGTCTTTGGCACCAGGTCGGGCGGAGCCGCCGCTACGCGCGCTTCGAGAAGACGACCGCCCGGACCCCCCTCGTGAAGGGCGTCGGCCTGCCGGGCCGGGTCTGGAAGCTGGTGCGCCCCGTGTGGAGCAACGACGTCACGCGGGACCTGAACTTCCCCAGGGCGAAGGCCGCGCGCGCCTGCGGGATCACCTCCGGGCTGGCGTTCCCCGTGCTGGTCAAGAACGAGGTCGCCGCGGTGCTCGAGTTCTTCACCGACCGTCCGGTGATCCCGGACCCGGAGCTCCTGGAGGTGCTCGGCAACATCGGCACCCAGCTCGGCCGAGCCATCGAGCGCGAGCGCGCCGACGACGTCCTCACGCGCAGCGAGGAGCTGCTGCGCCACCTCGTCGTCGGGGTGCGCGACTACTCTCTTCTCACGCTGGACCCGCAGGGCCGCATCGCGAGCTGGAACGAGGGCGCGGAACGCGTCTACGGCCACCGCGCGGCGGAGGCGGTCGGCCGCCCCCTGGACATACTCTACGCCGACCGGGACCGGGCCCGCGGCCGCCCCAGGGCCGACTTGGCCGCGGCGGCGTCCGACGGACGCTTCGAGCACGAGGGCTGGCAGTCGCGCAAGGACGGCTCGCGCTTCTGGGCGAACGTCGTGCTCACGCCGCTGCGCGGGGAGTGGGGCGAGCCGCGCGGCTTCGCCCACGTCACGCGCGACATCACGGAGCGCAAGCGCCTGGAGCGGGAGATCCTCGAGGCGGGCGCGCGCGAGCAGGCGCGCATCGGGCAGGACCTGCACGACGGCCTGGGCCAGAACCTCACCGGCATCGCGCTCCTGGCCAACGCCCTCAAGGGGCGGCTCGCGGCGCGCGGCGCGGCCGAGGCGGAGCAGGCGGGCCGCGTGGCCGAGTACGCCAGCGCGGCGGTGCAGCAGGCCAAGGACCTCTCCCGCGGCCTCATCCCGCCGGAGCTCCAGGCTCACGGGCTTCTCGGGGGGCTTCGCGCGCTCGCCTCGGGGGCGCGGGAGCTCTTCGACATCGACTGCGGGCTGCGGGCCTCGCCCGGCGCGCGCGTCGCCGACGGCGTGGCGGCGGTCCATCTTTACCGCATCGCGCAGGAGGCCGTGCACAACGCCGTCAAGCACGGCCGGGCCCGCCGCGTGGCGATCGCGCTCCAGCAGGCGGGAGGCCGGACCACCCTTACGGTGGCCGACGACGGCCGCGGGATCGAGCCGTCCGGCCGGCGCAAGAGCGGCTTGGGCCTGGGGATCATGCAGTACCGGGCGCGGATGATGGGCGCCGCGCTGGACGTCCAGCGCGGGCCGCGCGGAGGGACGGTGGTCACCTGCTCCATCCCCGGGGGGGAGTCTTGAGCGCGCGCGAGAAGGCCAAGGGGAAAGGCGCCCGGATCTTGATCGTCGACGATCATCCCATCGTGCGCCAGGGCCTGGCCCAGACCCTCGAGCAGCAGCCCGGCTTGAGCGTCTGCGGGGGGGCGGCCGACGCGGCCGAGGCTCTGCGCATGGCCGCCAAGGAGGCGCCCGATCTCGTGATCACGGACCTCTCCTTGGGCGAGCAGCGCGGAGGCCTCGAGCTGATCAAGGAGCTTCTCGCCCGCCTCCCCGGCCTGCCCGTCCTGGTTCTGTCGATGCACGACGAGTCGTTCTACGCCGAGAGGGCGCTGCGCGCGGGGGCGAAGGGCTACATCATGAAGCAGGAGCCCCCGGAAAGGGTCGTGGAGGCGGTGCGGCGCGTGCTTCGCGGGGAGATCCACCTGAGCGAGCGGACGGCGGCCCAGCTCCTTACCCAGATCGCCCAGGGCCCGGCGCGCCCGGTCTCGCCGGTGAGCCGGTTGAGCGACCGCGAGCTCCAGGTCTTCAAGCTCATCGGCGCCGGCTATGCGACCCGCCAGATCGCCCAGAAGCTCTCCGTGAGCTCCAAGACGGTCGAGACCCACCGGCAGCATATAAAGGAAAAGCTCCGCCTCTCCGACTCCACCGCCCTGGTGCGCGCCGCCATCGAGTGGGCGCGCGCCGAAAGGGCTCGGTAAAAACCCCGATAGACGCGACCGGGGGGACCCCGATGGCGAGCCCGCTCGAGGAGTGGCACAATTGCGTTGGTGGCCTCCAACCCCAACGAGCACGACTTCGCGCGCCTGCAGTCTCTCCTCGGCCACGTTCTGGACGCCAGCGTCGAGGGGATCTTCGCGGTCGACCGGGATCTCAAGGTCACCATCTTCAACGCGGCCCTGGAGCGGGCCTTCAACGTCGTCCGCGCGAGCGTCCTGGGCCGGGAGATCTTGAAGTCCTTCCCCTGCATGGCGGCGGCCGGCGAGGAGGCGCTGATGCGGGGCGCGCTCGCGGGGACGGCGGCCTCCGCCAAGAGCCATGCGTTCGAGATCGAGG
>DATLOS010000030.1:0-3052 GCA_035536155.1 Elusimicrobiota bacterium | reverse complement strand
GGCCTGGGCAAGGCCATCGAGTACGCGCGGCAGTGGGACGACCTGTGGCAGAAGGTGGCCCAGCCGCAGCGGGTGAAGATCGTCGTGATCTTCACCGACGGCGAGTCGAACACGGCCATCGACCCGGTCGAGGCCTCGAAGATCGCGCACAACCTCAATATGCGCATCCGGATCTACACCGTGGGCGTGGGCCCGGACGTCGCGGGCAAGCCCGAGGAGGTCCTCAAGCAGATGGCCTCCAACACCGGGACCTTCCTCCCGGACGGCAGCCCGGGTTACTACCGCGCCGACGACGCGGACCGCATGCGCGCGGCCCTGCTCGACATCGACCGCCAGGAGAAGAACCCGGTCCTCGACCGCGCCCGCGTCGACATCCACGACTACGTGCAGGAGCTGGCGATCCTGGCGCTGGGCATGCTCACCTTGGAGGCGCTGATCCGCTGGCGCCTGCGCGGCCTCTCGGCCGTGGTCCTCTTCGCCGGCATCGCGCCCGGGATCCTGCAGCAGGCCCCCGTCGCCCAGGTCCAGCCGGCCGCGATCGTGCAGGTCGCCGACAAGAACGCGCCCCAAGGCCTCCTGGACGCCCTGCCTTCCGAGGTGCCGCCGGCGCTGCGCGAGGCCAACCAGCTCTACCAGCTGGGCCGCTACGACGAGGCCCTCAAGAAGTATGCCGAGGCGCTGGCGCAGCACCCGGACGTCCCCGAGCTCTACTTCAACATGGGCAACGCCTACATGCGCCTGGGCGACGGGGAGCGCGCCGCCAAGAGCTACGAGGAGTTCCTCCGCCGCATCGACGACCCGAAGGAGCAGTCCAAGGCGATCTACAACATGGGCAACGCCGCCCTCCTGCAGCGCGACCTGATGCAGGCCATCCGCTTCTACCGCGACGCCCTGCGCAAGGACCAGCAGAACGAGCGCGCCCAGTGGAACCTCGAAGTGGCCATGCAGATGCTCAAGCAGCAGCAACAGCAGCAGGGCCAGGGACAGGGGCAAGGTCAGGGGCAAGGCCAAGGGCAGGGTCAGGGCGAGGGGCAAGGCGAGGGCCAGGGCGAGGGCCAAGGCGAAGGTCAGGGCCAGGGGCAGGGGCAAGGCCAAGGTCAAGGCCAAGGTCAGGGCCAAGGCCAGGGGCAGGGCCAGGGACAAGGTCAGGGCCAAGGTCAGCAGCCCGGCCAAGGCCAGGGACAGCCCGGTCAGGGCCAAGGCCAGGGCCGCCCCGGACAGGGACCGGGCGCGCCCAGCGCGGGCGATCAGCGCCAAGGCCTCGACGCCCTCCAGGGCAGCGCGGGAGCCGCGGAAGGCGACGCTCGCGGCGCCCAGCGCGGAGCGATCATCCGCCGCGGCACCGGCTCCAAGGCCTGGGCCATCGGCGCTTTGCCGCTGTTTGCCGCCGCGGGCGCCACCCTCACCTTCGCCAACCCGCTCCTCATGTGGTCGCTTCTGGTCGCCGTCCCGCTGGTGGCGGCGGTCCTCATCCTTTCGCTGCGCGGCCGCATGAAGGCCGCGCGGACGCTCTCGCCCAAGGACGCTCCGGCGAGCTTTCGCGCCTGGCGCGGGCGCGGGCGCTGGCTCTTCAAGTTCGGCGCTTGGGTGACCAGCGCCGCCTTGCTGGCGCTCGCCGCGGGCGGGCCCATCAAGGGCATGCGCGCGGTCCAGGTGAACCTCGGCAACAAGGACGCCTACGTGGCCGTCGACGTCTCCCAGTCGATGCTCTACGCCGAGGACGGCCGCTTCGACCGGACCAAGGAGGAGCTCTCCCGCTTCCTGAAGAGCATGCAGGGCGCCGACCGCATCGGCCTGGTCGCCGTCGCGGGCACGCCCCGCACCGCCGCGCCCCTCTCCTTGGACCCGGCGAACATGGATTTCAAGCTGCGCCACCTGGAGAGGGAGGCGGTCGGCCTGCAGCCCGGCTCCGACCTGGGCAAGGGGATCATCCACGCCATCCAGGCCTTCGACTACACCAAGAAGGTGGGGGATCGCCAGCGCATCCTCATCATCATCTCCGACGGCGAGATCTTCAACGCCGAGATCCAGGAAGCCATCCGGCTCGCGCGCGAGAAGAAGATCGTCATCTACACCGTCGGCGTGGGCAGCACCGAGGGCTCCCGCATGGTCGTGCCCAAGGCTAGCGGCGAGGGGACCGAGTTCGTCATCGACGAGAAGACCAACGCGCCGGCGATCACCAAGCTCGAGGAGAGCGCGCTCCGAGAGATCGCGGCGCAGACCGGCGGCGCCTACTTCCGCTCCACCGGCGATCAGGGCGTGGAGAGCGTGATGCGCGAGGTCGCCAAGCTCTCCAAGGGCGACGTCAAGGACACCCTCCTGTCTCCCAACCCGGTGGCGCATTGGTTCCTGACCCCGGCTCTGGCGCTCCTCCTTTTGGAGACGCTGATCCCGGGCGTCCCGCTCCTGCGCCGCAAGGACGAGAAGGGCAAGGACGACGGCGACCGCTCCAAGCTGGGGGGCTTCGCCGGCCTCGCCCTGCTGGCCGTCCTGCCTTTGGGCGTCTGGCCGCACCTCCTGCTTCCGCTGGCGATCCTGACGCTCGTCGCGGCGCTCTGGGCCCTCGACGTCTGGAGGGGCGGGGCGCTCACCCGCGGCCTGGTCAACCTCTGGCGCGGCTGGGGCATCTCGGAGAAAGCGGCGCGCGACGCGGGGATCCTCTTCGGGGTGCGCGAGACCGACGAGACGCAGGTGCGCGAGTTCCTCGCGCTGTGGAACAAGACCGACGAGGACGGCCGGCGGGCCCTGATCGAGGCCGCGGGCCAGGACCGGCGCATGTGGCGCCAGAAGCTCTTGGGCGCCTACCTTCTGGACAGCTCCGGTAAGTTCGGCGAGGAGATCTTGGCGAAGGCGGGGAGCCTGGCGGAGAGCGGCCTCGAGCCCCTGGACCCCGTGATCCAGGCCCTCCTCGTGAAGCGGCGCACGGTCGGCTGGCTCAACCATCCGCAGGCCCTTCGCCCCTTGGCGCGGCTGGCGCGCACCTTGAAGGACTCGGATCCGGCCTCGCGGGACCTCCTCATCGAGCTGGCGCAGCAGCCCGACGCCGTCGCCA
>DATLOS010000029.1:0-3058 GCA_035536155.1 Elusimicrobiota bacterium | reverse complement strand
TTCGTGCGCGAGAACCTGAAAGCCCACGGCGCGGACGCGGTGCGCCGCCGCCTGGAGGACGACGGCGTGGCGCCCGACGACATCGCCGCGGCGCTGGCCGAGGCCGCCCCTTCCCCGCCCAAGAAGGCCCGCAACCGCATGCTGCCGCTGGCCGCCGGCGCCGCCGTGCTCGCCGCCATCGGCGCCGTCTTGATGGGCCACGGCCCGCAAAAGGAGAAGGCCGGAGGCGCCGCGCCTCCGGTGCCGACGGCGCCCGACCCGTACTCCGACTCCAGCGCCCCCGAGGAGCGGATCTTCCGCGGGCATTACGGCTACATCCTCAAGCTGCCGCAGGGCTACGAGGCCGACGCCGACTTCGCCGACGCCGGGAAGATCCAGGAGGTCGTCCACTTCTTCCCCAAAGGGACCGACCGCCAGCATCTCATCAACGAGGGGCTCTACGGCGCCCTTGGGATCCTGCGCCTCGAGGTGAGCCCGCGCCGCGTGCCCCAGGGCCTGATCGACTCCCCGACCCTCGCGACCTGGGTGACGACGAAGCTCGCGCGGGACAAGGCGAAATTCGAGAAGCGCGATCAGTCCGTGCACGGGATGCAGGGCTTCGTGATCGCCGAGTCCGAGCCCTTCGCCTCCGCGAAGGCGTACATCGTCGGGCAGAAGGTCTACTACACGCTCACCGCGGGCTCGGAGAACAGCGTCTTCAACGCCATCCTCTCCAGCATCACCGAGGTGAACCCCCACGACGAGCCCGGGACATAGCGGCCCTGGAAATCCGGGGACTCTACCCCTACACTATCGCTCCATTCCTCAACCGGAGGTAGCGCATGCGTCGTCGAACGACACCGGCGAAGAAATCCGCAGCGAAGACCGCCTCGAAAGCCGCCCCGCGCCGCAAAGCGGCGGCCGAGCCCGAGGGCCTGCCGACCGAGATCGTCTCCTTTCTGTTCGACCAGCTGAGCTCCGAGGAGCGCAGCGAGAAGGCGTGGTCCTCGATGTTCTCCTCCGCCAACGAGGAGGACCGCTGGGACGGGGTGCAGGAGCACATGCTCGACAAGCCGCACGAGAGCAACCACAAGCTCCGCCGCTGGAAGTTCTTCGGCAAATAGTGCTCGTCGAGACTCACGTCCATCTCGGCGATCCGCAGTTCGACGCGGACCGCGAGGAGGTCCTGCGCCGCGCCGCCCAGCGCGGCGTCGGCCTGCTCGTGGAGATCGCGGACTCTCCCCGCGACTGGGATCGGGCGCTGGCCCTGGCGCGCGCGCATCCGGACTCGATGCGCTGCGCGCTGGGCCTGCACCCGTACCACGCCGACGAGTGGCGGCCCGAGCTGGCCGCGCGCCTGAGCGCGGAGCGCGATCCGTTGATCGTGGCCGTGGGCGAGATCGGCTTGGACTACTTCGTTAAGTGCACGGTCCCGCGCGACGTCCAGAAAAATTCCTTCCGCGCGATGCTGGCCGCCGCGGCGGACGCCAAGCTTCCCATCGTCGTCCACTGCCGGGACGCCTACGCCGACCTCATCCCGATCTTGCGCGAGTTCTACGCGCGGCCCCCCGCCGCCGGCTTCCACGGCGTGATCCACTGCTTCTCCGGGACCGAGGCCGACGCCGTCGCCTGCCGGGACCTGGGCTTCGCGCTGGGCGTCGACGGACCCGTGACCTATCCCAAGAACGACCCGCTGCGAGCCGCCCTCAAGACGGCGGGCCTGGCGTGCCTGGTCCTGGAGACGGACAGCCCCTATCTGCCGCCGCAGAGCTCCCGCGGCAAGCGCAACGAGCCGGCGGCGGTGGCGGAGATCGGCGAGCGCCTGGCCGCCGTCTTCGGGATCCCCGCGGAGGAGTTGGGCCGGGCGACCACGCGCAACGCGCGCGCGCTGTTCAGGCTGGATTCTTGACGAACGCCGGCCCGACCTTGCAGGGCCGGACCTCGACCGCAGCCCAGACCTTCCCCGTGACGTAGGGCTCGACGGCGAGCCAGCCGTCCAGGTCGGCGCGGGAGGCGAATTCGCAGATCATGACCGAGCCCGCCATCTTGCCCGCGTCGTCGAGCAGGGCCGCCGCGTAGAGGAGCTTCCCTTCGGCCTTCAGCCCGTCCGCCTGCTTGAGGTGCGCCTCGCGAACGGCCATGCGGCGCTCGAGGGCTTTCGGGTCGGTTCCGTCGCGGCCGGTGACGATGAACTGCATCAGGAAGCGCTCAGGAAGACGTTCTTCACTTCGCTGTAGAGCTGCATGGCGTGCATCCCCAGCTCGCGGCCCACGCCGCTCTTCTTGTAGCCGCCGAACGGAGCCTCGAGGTAGACGCTGGTCGCGGTGTTCACGCTGAGCACCCCGCTTTTCACGCCGCGCGCGACGCGCAGGGCGCGCCCGAGATCCCGGGTCCAAATGGAGCCGGAGAGGCCGTACTCGCTCTCGTTGGCCATGGCCACGGCCTCTTCCTCGGTGTCGAAGGGGATGACGCAGGCCACCGGCCCGAAGATCTCCTCGCGCACGATGCGCAGGTCCGTGCCCGGGCAGTCGAAGGCCGCCGGGGAGAGGTAGGCGCCGTGCTTGAGCGCGGCGGCCGCCGGGACCTCGCCGCCGCAGAGCAGCCGGGCCTTCTCGGCGACGCCGGAGCGCACGTACTCGAGCGCGCGGTCCCTCTGCTTCGTCGAGACCATGGGCCCGAGCTCGGTCGCCTCGTCCGTCGGGTCGCCGACCTTGAGCGCACGGGTCCGCCGCACGAACGCCTCGAGGAACCGGTCGTAGATCTTGCGCTGGACGAAGGCGCGGCTGCGCGCGCAGCAGTCCTGGCCCGTGTTGCCGAAGACGGAGCCCACCGAGCCCTCCACGCAGCGCTCGAGATCCGCGTCCTCGAAGACGATGTTGGGCGACTTCCCCCCCAGCTCGAGGGAGACGCGCTTGATCGTGTCCGAGGCCGCGCGCGTGATGCGCGCGCCCGTCGTGGTCTCGCCGGTGAAGGAGATCTTCGCCACGCCCGGGTGCCCCGCCAGCGCCTCGCCGACGACGCCCCCCGGTCCCGTGACGACGTTCAGGACGCCCTCCGGCAGGCCCGCCTCGTGGAGGAG
>DATLOS010000028.1:0-2421 GCA_035536155.1 Elusimicrobiota bacterium | reverse complement strand
CGCTCTCGACCCAGTACACGGCGGCGCCCGTGGTCCTGCTCGTGCCTCTCGCCCACTTCCTCTGCGCCAAGCGCCAGCCCCGGCGTTGGCTGGCGGAAGGCCTCGGCGCCTGGGCCGCGGCCTTCCTCGCCGGCACGCCCTTCGCCTTGCTCGACGCGCCGCGCTTTCTCCTGAGCCTGCGCGACATCGCCGAGCTCAACCGCATGCTCCCCTACGACGCCGCCGCGATGGGGCGGGAAGTCCTGAGAAACCTGCTCACCATGGGCGCGCCGACGAGCGCGGCCGGCTTATTCGCCCTGGCCGGCGCTTTTCAGCTCGGGGCGCGGCGCCGGGGCCGGCTCGCGGCCCTTCTCGCGGTCCCGATCCTCGCCCAGGCCGTCGTGGTGTGGAGCAGCCCCGAGGGCGGTTGGGCGCGCTACCTTCTCGCCGTGTTCCCGGCCCTGGCGCTGCTCGCGGGCGAAGGCGTCGAGGCCGCGCGCCGGCCGGCGCTGCGCTCCCTGCTGGGCGCGGTCCTGGTCCTGCCCGGCTTCGCGGCCAGCGCGGCCTTGGCCTACGGCATGACCCTTCCCGACACGCGCGCCGAGGCGGCGCGCTGGATCGAGGCGCACGTCCCCGCCGGCAAGACGGTGCTCTTGGACGAGGAGCACGCCTCGCCGCGGCTGGTCATGGCCCAGGGCGAGGCGGCCGAGCTCGCCGGCAAGCTCGCCGCGGCGGGCTCGCCGCGCGCGCGGCTCTACCGCGCGATGGCCGAGCATCACCCCGGCGGCGGCTACCGCATCCTGCGCATGCGGCGCAGCGCTTTGGACCTGCACGCCTACCCGCGGCACGTCGATCTCTCCCAAGCCGAGGCGCCGATGGTGGACGTCTCCTCCGGGCTCGCCGCGGCCCGCGCGGCGGGGGTCGACTATGTCGTCACCTCGAGCCACGGCCTCGAGCCCGGGCGCTCGCCCGAGGCGGCGAAATTCTTCGACGAGCTGCGGCGGACGCGCCTGCTCAAGGAGCTCCGCCCGCTCGAGGGCGAGCGCGAGGGGCCGGTGCTGCGAATCTATGGGCTGCCCGCGGGACAAAGATTAGACGCGCCGGGGGGCCGTTCTTGAGTTAAGATGATAGGGTCGAGTCGTTGTTCGCACATAAAGAGGCTCCCCAAAAGCACATGGCTACAGGTAAAGTGAAGTGGTTCAACGATCAGAAGGGCTTCGGCTTCATCACGCCGGACGACGGCTCTAAAGATCTTTTCGTGCACCATTCGTCCATCCAGGGCGACGGGTTCAAGAGCCTTGCGGAGAACCAGGCCGTCGAGTTCGACGTCCAGCAGTCCGACAAGGGTCCGCGCGCCGCGAACGTCAAGAAGCTCTAAGCGCGCGCAGGACGAAGCAAGCCCGCGCCCCTTTCAGGGGCGCGGGCTTCTTTTTGCCAGGACGAGGTACTGCGCCCCGAGCGGCAGCGCCGCCATCGCCGGCTCCAGGACCCGCAGGGCCGCGAGCGCCCGCGGGAAATAGAAGAGCGAGCGGCTGGAGACGACGGCGAAGCCGGCCTCCTCGAGCAGCCGCCGGGCCTCGGGCATGGACAGCATCTGGGCGTCCCGGTCGAAGGGGATGCGGCTCATCACCCAGCGCGTCCCCGGGTTCCAGGGGTTGTTCTCGAAGAAGGCGAGATAGCCGCCCGGCTTGAGGGCGTCGCGCAGGCGGGCCAAGGTCTCGGGACGGCGCGCGGGTTCGACGTGGTGGAAGACCCCGTTGGTGTAGGCGAGATCGAAGGGCGCCTGCCCGGCCAGCTCGGCGTCGGCGAAGAAGCTGACGCCGTCCAAGGCCTCCTCGATCGCGGCGGCGGCGGCCAAAGCGGGCGCCGACGCGTCCGTTCCGGCCACCTCGGCGCCGTCGAACAGGGGGGCGAGGGCCGCCGAGGTCTGGCCGGTCCCGCAGCCGAAGTCGAGGATGCGGCGGGGGGCGAAGCCCGGGGGAAGCGCCTCGAGGAGGGCGGCGAGCCTTCCGGCGATGAAGAAGTCCTTCTCCTCTCCGGAGAGGGATATCCCGCGCTTGAGCATCTCGTCGTAGGATGCGGGATCGTCGAAGAGGCCGCCGGCGCCCATTCCTTAAATATAGCAATTCAGGCCTACCTTCCCATTCTGCTATACTCAGGCGCCGTCGACGGGAATATGCCATGAAAGTCATCGCGGTATTGCCCGCTTATAACGCCGAGCGCACCTTGGAGCGCACCATCCGCGACATCCCCGCGGGCACCGTCCAGGAGATCATCCTCGTCGACGACTGCTCCAAGGACGGGACCGTCGCCTTGGCCAAGAGCCTGGGTCTGATCGTCATCTCCCACGAGCGCAACAAGGGCTACGGCGGCAATCAGAAGACCTGCTACAAAGAGGCGCTCGCCCGCGGCGCCGACGTCGTGGTGATGATCCATCCCGAC
>DATLOS010000027.1:0-5931 GCA_035536155.1 Elusimicrobiota bacterium | reverse complement strand
GTGAGGCGGTCCTCGTTCTGCCAGCGCTCGGCGCCCAGGCGGCCGGCCGCGCCGCAGCCCAGGCCCAGGTACTCGCCGTCGGCCCAGTAGTTGAGGTTGTGGACCGACTCCTTGCCGGGCTTGGCGAAGTTCGAGATCTCGTAGTGGCGGTAGCCCGCCGCGGCCAAGGCGTCGATCGATTCCTCCATGACCGCGCGGGCCAGGTCCTCGTCGACTTCCACCTCGCGCTTGCCGAAGAGGGTGCGGTCCTCGACCTGCAGGCTGTAGAGGGAAAGGTGCTCGGGCTCGAGAGCCAAAACCTCGTCCAGGCTCGCCCGGGCGTCCGCGCGCGACTGCCCGGGCAGGCCGAACATCAGATCGACGCTGACGTCGAAGCCCCGGGCTCGGGCATTGCGGTACACTCGCGCGAAATCGGCGAAGGAGTGGCGGCGGCCGAGGGACTTGAGGAGGCGGTCTTGGCTCGCCTGCAGGCCCAAGCTCAAGCGCCCGACCCCGCCCGCGCGCAGGGCGTCGAGCTTGTCGTCGCCCAGGCTCTCCGGGTTGCCCTCGACGGTGGCCTCGCGCAAGGCCGCGACGGAGCCGAACCGGCGCCCGACCCAGGCCAGGAGCCGGGCGAGCTCCACAGCCGAGAGCTCGCTGGGCGTTCCCCCGCCCACGTAGAGCGTGTCGGGCCTGACGTCCGGGTAAAGCTCAGCCTCGCGCTCCAGAGCCGAGAGATAGCGGCCCGTCTGGCTTCCCTGACCCGCCACGGCGGCGAAGTCGCAGTAGAAGCACTTGATCGAGCAGAACGGAACGTGGAGGTAGAGTCCGGCCAGGGCGGTCCTCAGTTCGCTCCGAATCTCTTCATGAAGGCCTGGAGCATGTCGATGGGGAAGGGGAATACGATGGTCGAGTTCTTGTCCGCCGCGATCTCGACCAAGGTCTGCATGTAGCGCAGCTGGAGCGCGGCCGGGTTCTTGCTCATGACCTCCGCCGCCTGGGAGAGCTTCTCCGAGGCCTGGAGCTCGCCCTCGGAGTGGATGATCTTGGCGCGGCGCTCTCTTTCGGCCTGGGCCTGGATGGCCATGGCGCGCTGCATCTCCTGCGGGAGGTCGACGTTCTTCACCTCGACCTTGGCGACCTTCACGCCCCAGGGCTCGGTCTCGGCGTCGAGGATGTGCTGGAGCTCCTGGTTGATCTTGTCGCGGCTGGCGAGGAGGTCGTCCATCTCCATCTTGCCCAGGACGCCGCGCAAGGTGGTCTGCGCCAGCTGGCTGGTGGCGTAGTAGTAGTTGTCGACCTTGAGGACGGCCTTCGAGGGCTCGAGCACCTGGTAGTAGACCACCGCGTTCACCTTGACCGACACGTTGTCGCGGGTGATGATGTCCTGCGGCGGCACGTCGAGGACCACCACGCGGAGGCTGATGCGCTGCATGGTCTGGAACGGCGGGAAGATGAATTGGAGGCCGGGCTCGCGGACTCCGGCGAACTTGCCCAGCGTGAAGACCACGCCGCGCTCCCACTCGTTGAGGACGTTGACGGAGGCGATGAGGTAGACGACGACGATGACGAAAAGCACGAACATCCCCGGGCTCGGCGCGGCCATGGTCCCCCCGTAGTTCATGCGACGGCGCTATTGTGCAACATCGCGCCCGGCGAGCGCAACACGACGGCGGCGGCGCTCCGGTCGGCGCCGATGCCGTTGTTCGACTCCACCGGGAGTATTCCCATTATTGGTTTTGTGCTTTGCCGCACAGCGTGCCATGAATCGAGCGCCCCTCCGCCCGCCGACGGCGCCGCCTGCGACTATTGTCGACAATAGTGCTAGCATGAGCCCATGGACGCCTCCCCCGGCTTCAAGGCCGGCTTCGTCGCCCTCCTGGGCCGCCCCAACGCGGGCAAGTCGACGCTCACGAACGCGCTCCTGAACTTCCCGCTATCGATCGTCTCGCCCAAGCCGCAGACCACGCGCCACCGGATACTCGGCATCGTCCAGGCCGAGGGCTGGCAGGCCTGCCTCCTCGACACGCCCGGCCTGCTCGACTCGGCCAAGGACAAGCTGCAGGACGCGCTGATCCGCACCGCGCGGCGCGCGGCCCGCGAGGACGCGGACGTCCTTCTCTTGCTCGTCGAGCCCGGCGTGCCGGCGGAAAACGAGCTCAAGGCCATGAAGAGCCTCGTCTCCGGCGCCCAGCCCCTCGTCCTCGTCGTCAACAAGATGGACCAGGACAAGGACCGCTCCCGCGTCGACGCCACTCTCGCCGCCTACTCGGCCGCCCTGTCGCCGGCCAAGGCGCACGCCATCTCGGCTCTCAAGAAGGAAGGGCTCGACGCGCTGCGCGCCTCCCTGCGCGAGCTCCTGCCCGAGTCTCCTCCCTACTACGAGGGCGACCGCCTCTCCGACCGCTGGGAGCGCTTCTTCGTGGCCGAGATCATCCGCGCCGGGATCTTCGAGGCCTACCGCGAGGAGGTGCCGCACGCCTGCGCGGTGGACATCGAGGACTTCAAGGAGACGAAGGGCAAGAAGGACCTGATCCGCGCCACGATCTACGTCGAGCGCTCGAGCCAGAAGCCCATCCTCCTGGGCCCCGGCGGCAAGTCCCTGCGCGAGCTCACCTCGAGCCGGACCAAGGCCATCGAGCTCTTTCTAGGCCGTAAGGTCGAGCTCGACCTCTGGGTCAAGGTGAAGGACAACTGGCGCAAGAACCCGGCGGCCCTCAAGGCGTTCGGCTACCTCGACTAGGGGCCCAGGCCCCGTTGCCCCTTGGTCTCATGCGCCGGGCGGGCGTCCGTGGTAGCATTAGCGTCCATGGTATTCCTTAAGAACGCCCTCGCCGTGAGCCTCGCCGTCGTCCTCGTCGCCCCCTCCCCCGCCCTCGCCGCCATCCTGCGCGGCACCGGCGCGCGCGCAGTCGAGCCGACCGGGACCGCCGGCTCCCTCTCGGCGCCGGCCGGCGTCGTCCAGCTCTCCCTGGGCGGACAGACCTTCGCGGGCGGCGTCGAGCTCAGCCCGGTCTCCCAAGCGGCGGTCTCCGCGCCGGAGACGATCGCCGCGACCTCGCTTCAAGCGGGCGACGCCGCCGCGGGCCAGTTCAGCGCCGCGCTCCAAGTCTCTCAGCCGGACGCGGCGGCCGCGCGCCGCGTCGCGATCGAATCGACGCCGAGCGGAAGCTCCTCCCAGGCCGGGTCGACCGGAGCCGACGCGGCCAAGCCGGACGCGGCCGGCGTCCTCCCCGAGCTGACGAAGGCCGTCGAGGCGCGCGTCCCGGCCGCCGAGCTCTTCGACAAGTACGGGCGCCGCGTGGCCACCGTCGGCAACGACGTTCCGGTGTACCACAGCTTCCTCCACGGCCGCGAAGCCGGCTCGCTCCCGGCCGCCTCGGCCGCGCTGCCGCGCGTCGCCCCGGCCGCGCTGGCCGCCGCCGTGCCGGCCGAGCCCGCGACGCTCGGATCCATCGTGGACGCCTGGCTCGGCTTCAAGAAGCTCGACGACGGCCAGCGCGCCGCCCTGGAGAGCTTCGTGAAGCGCGCCCGGGACGAGAAGGACCTCGGGCTCCTAGCCAACCTCACCTTCATCTCCCTGCACGACGCGCGCGGCAAGGGCGTCGTCACCCAGGCGCTGCGCGCCATGGCCGCCAACTACGACGCCCGCGCCATCTTGGATCAAGAGACCCGCTCCCTGAGCAGCCCGTTCTCGGCCGCGCAAAGGGCGGAGATGGCCTCGCGCGCCCGCGACGCCGCCGCGCGCTACGAAACGCCGGTCCGGCCGTAGCCTAAAATTGCTAAAATATTCAAAGCTCTTTCGATGAAAGCCATCCTTTATAAGGCCCAGCGCGACACCCCCTTGGAGGAGGTCCCCGTCCCGGAGCTCGGCCCGGGCGAGGCCCTGATCGCGGTGGAGGCCTGCGGCCTCTGCGGGACCGACATCGTCAAGATCGAGGGCGCCACCCGCAAGCCCCCCGTCCACCTGGGCCACGAGCTGGCCGGCCGCATCGCCCAGCTCGGCGCCGGCGTCAAGCGCTTCAAGAAGGGCGACCGCGTCGTCGTCGCCCACCACGTCCCCTGCTTCGAGTGCCACTACTGCCGCCGCGGCCAGGAGTCGATGTGCCGCGAGTTCAAGAACACCAACTTGGACCCCGGCGGCTTCGCGCAGTTCACCCGGGTCTCGGCCCGCCACGTGGAGCACGTGATGCTCCCCATCCCGGCGAAGCTGGGCTACGCCCAGGCCGCGATGACCGAGCCGCTCGCCTGCTGCCTGCGCAACGTCCGGCGCATGAACCTCCAAGAGGGCGACTGCGCCGCGATCATCGGCCTGGGATTCATCGGCGTCATGACCGCCCAGCTCCTCCAGCGCGCCGGGGTGACGGTGGTCGGCGTCGATCTCGACCCGACCCGGGTGCGCTTCGCCCAGAAGCTCGGGATCGAGCACGCCTACACCGGCCGCGAGGGGCGCATGGACCAGATCCTCGCCTCCGTGACCGAAGCCCGCGGCGCCGACGCCTTGATCTTCACCGCGGGCACGCCCGAGCTCGTGATCGAGAAGCTCTCCTGGCTCCGGGACGGCGGGATCGTCAACGTCTTCGCGAGCTTCCACCCCAACCCGATCGCCCGGCTCGACTTGAACGCGATCTACCACCGCGAGCTGACCTTCATGTCCAGCTACTCCCCCGAGGTGAAGGACTTGAAGGATGCCCTGTCCCTCATCGCCAAGGGCGAGATCGACGTGAGCTCCTACACCCGCGACGCCTTCCCCCTCTCCGATTTCGCCGAGGCGATGCGCCAAGTCCGCGGCCGCGAGGTCCTCAAGGCGATCCTGCTGCCGCAGAAGGTCGGGGCCGAGGCGGCGCGATGATCCCCGAGACGATGAAGGCCGTCCTCTACTACGGCCCCAAGGAGATCCGCCTCGAGAACGTCCCGATCCCCCAGCCCGGCCCGGGCGAGGTCCTTCTCAAGGTCGGCGCGGCGCTGACCTGCGGCACCGACTTCAAGGCCTACCGCCAGGGCCACCGCGTCCTGCTGGGCGACCTGCCCTCGCCCTTCGGCCACGAGCTGGCGGGCGTGGTCGCGGCGGCGGGCGACGGCGTCTCCTTGGCCGCGGGCACGCGCGTCGTGGCCGCGAACTCCGCGCCCTGCGCCGGCTGCTTCTTCTGCGAGCGCGGCCAGACCCAGCTCTGCGAGCGTCTCAAGCTCCACAACGGCGCCTACGCCGAGTACAACCTCGTGCCCGCGCACATCGTGAGCCGCAACGTGTACCCGATCGGCGACGCCCTGCCCTTCGAGGTGGCCGCCTTGGCCGAGCCCCTCGCCTGCGCGGTGCACGGCGTCGACGTCCTCCAAGTCCAGCCCGAAGACAGCGTGGCCGTCATCGGCGCCGGGATCATGTCCATGCTCCTCATCGAGGTCCTGAAGGCCCGCGGCGCGCGCGTCTGCGTCGTCGGCCGCGGCCCCGACGGCCTGGCCCGCGCCCGCGAGGCCGGGGCGCACCAGACGGTCAGCGTCGAGTCGGGCGACCCCGTTGGCCAGGCCCGCTCCTTCGGCGGCGGGCGCGGCTGCGACCACGTGATCGAGGCCGTCGGCAAGGCCGACACCTGGCAGCTCGCCGTCGAGATGGTCCGCCCCGGCGGCAAGGTCTGCCTCTTCGGCGGCTGCGCCCAGGGCACCCGCGTGAGCCTCGACGCCCACCGCATCCACTACAGCCAGATATCCCTCTTCGGCGTCTTCCACCACACGCCCAAGTACTTCGCGGCGGCGATCGAGCTGCTCAAGTCCGGCAAGATCGACCACTCCCGCCTCATCACCGCCAGCATCCCGCTCGACGCCGTGCCCGGCTACTTCCGCCGCATGCACGAGCGCTCCAACCCCAAGGTCGCGGTACTGCCGTAATGGCCGCGGCGCGGCAGCGGCGCCATCGCGACGAAGCTTTCATGCGCCGCGCCCTCGCCCTCGCCCGGC
>DATLOS010000026.1:0-3761 GCA_035536155.1 Elusimicrobiota bacterium | reverse complement strand
CGAGTAGCCCCGCTGGGAGCCGCCGCTGTTGTAACCCTGCACGCCGCCGTTGGCTTGGAACTGCTGGATCAAGGGTATCATCTGCCGGACCACGTCGCCGTCCTGCGGCTCGGAAGGGGGCGTCGACGAGGCGCGCGCCTGGCCGCCGATGGCGCCCGCTTTTTCCTTCTCTTTCTCCTGGGCCGGCGCGGCCATCTGCGCGCCGGCCGCGAAGTTGCCGCCGCCGGAGTTGGGCGAGGAGCTGCGCGTCGACGGGACCAGAGCCGCCGTCGGACGCGGAGGCGCGACGGGCAGAACCGGCAGGGAGGGAGCCACCGGGGTCGGGGCCGGGGCGGCGGGCGCCGGCTCGGGCTCGGGCTGGGACGGCGCCTCCTTCGGGGGCTCGGGCACCCCGGGCATGCGCGGGACGAAGTCGAGCGAGGAGGAGGCCGGCGCCTGCGCGGCGGAGGCCGTCGCCGCCGAGCCGTCCTCGGGCGGGCGGCTGAAGATCGATCCGCCCGGGGCGGGGTGCGGCGCCTCGGGCTTGAGCTGCACGAGAAGCAGGACCACCGCGAGGGTGCCCACGCAGGTCCCGAAGACCACGGCGAGCGAGTCGAGGCCGTAGAACCAGTTCAGGACGGAGCGCAGAAGCGCCAACGCGCCCCCCTCCTTTTCGGAGGGCTCGCGCTTCACCAAATTCTCCATTTTTCGCCGGGACCCGCCGGCTCGATACGATAGACCCGCCCGGGTCTTCCGTCAAGGGCTCTCGAGAGGCGGCTCGAGCCAAGCCCGGGGCTCGTCGGCGCCCTCGCCGCGGAAGCGGATGGAGACCTCGCGAAAGCCGCGCTCGCCGCCCCAAGCCCCGCCCCGCCGGAGGTAGCCTCCCACCAGGCGGGCCAACGCCGCGCGGGCCTGCGGCTTGATCGCGGCGACGGCGCGCGGCGACGCCGCCTCGGCGCGCGCCTGGTCGTAGAGCCCCCGGTCCAGGCGGTCCTGGAGCGCCGTCCCGGAGAAGGCGCGGGCGCGGGCCCAGCCCGCCTCCACCGTCCGGCGCGCGTCCCGGGAGAACACCTCCACGGCCTGGACCTCCGGCTCGGGGAAAACGGCCTCGAAGCGGCGCGCCGCCGCGTCCGGCCGGAACTCGACGGCGCCGGGAGCGCTCAGGTCGACGGCGTAGTGGATGCGCACGGGAGCCGACACCGCGGCGCGCGTCGTCCCCAGGTCCACGCCGAAGGCGCTCTTGCGGCTCTCCCCGAGCGACGACTGCGTCGCGTCCACGACGGCGACGACCAGCTTGAGCTCGCCCCGGGCCCGCGTGAGCCCGCTCAGGAACCCCTCCACCCGTTCCTCGAGCTGGATCGGGGACAGCCCCTCCCAGAGCCCGCGTCGCGCGCGCCGGGGGACGCGCGCCCCGAGAAACAGCGCGCCCGCCGCGAGGACCGCGCCCGCCGCCCAGGCCGCCCGCCGCAGAGTATGGGTACGCGCCCCGGGGCGCGGGGATTTCACGCCCGCGCGCTGCGCGCGATGGCCAAGTCGAGGTCCGCGATGAGATCGGCGGCGTCCTCGACGCCCACCGAGATGCGGATGAGTCCGTCCACGAGGCCGGCCTTGAGCCGCTCCTCGCGCGGGATGGAGGCGTGGGTCATGGTCGCGGGGTGCCCGATCAGGGACTCGACCCCGCCCAGGCTCTCCGCGAGCGAGAAGACCCCGCAGGACTTGAGCATGCGCACCGCGCGCTCGAGGTCGCCCTTGAGCTCGAAGGAGATCATGCCGCCGAAGGCGCGCATCTGCGCCTTGGCGCGCGCGTGCTGGGGATGGCTCTCGAGGCCGGGATAGTGGACCTTCGCGACCTCCGGATGCTTGGCGAGATGGCGCGCGATCTCCAGCGCGCTCGCGCAGTGGCGCTCCATGCGCAGCGCCAGCGTCTTGGTGCCGCGCAAGACCAGGAAGCAGTCGAGCGGCCCCGGCACCGCGCCCACCGCGTTCTGCAGGAACTTGAGCTTGTCGAAGAGCTCCTTGTCCGAGGTGAGGACCGCCCCGCCGACCACGTCGGAGTGCCCGCCCAGGTACTTCGTGGTCGAGTGCACCACGACGTCCGCTCCCATCGAGAGCGGGCGCTGGAGATACGGCGTGGCGAAGGTGTTGTCGACCGCGACCCGGACGCCCTTCTTCTTGGCCAGCGCGCAGAGCGCGGCGACGTCCGAGACCCGGAGCATGGGGTTCGTCGGCGTCTCCACCCAGAGGAGCTTGGTCTTGGGCGTGATGGCCTTCTCCACCGCCGCGAGGTCGCAGGCGTCGACGAAGGAGAAGCTCAGGCCGAAGCGCTGATAGACCTTGGTGAAGAGGCGGTAGGTCCCGCCGTAGAGGTCGTTGCAGCTCACCACGTGGTCTCCCGAGTCGAGGAGCTGGATCACCGTGCTCGCCGCCGCGGTGCCGCTGCCGAAGCAAAGCCCGAATTTGGCGCCCTCGAGCGCCGCGAGGTTGCGCTCGAGCGCCAGCCGGGTCGGATGGTTGGTCCGCGCGTAGTCGAAGCCCTTGTGCTGGTCCGGCCCCTCCTGGACGTAGGTCGAGGTGAGATACACCGGCGTCATGATCGCGCCGGTCGCGGGGTCCGGCGCCTGGCCCGCGTGCACCGCCAAAGTGGAGAATCCCGGCTCCTTCTCGGTCTTCATGGAGGACTCCTTGCTCACGTTTTGCGGCCGCCGTCCGGCGCCATCTCCTCGATGCGGGGATGCCACGGCGGAAGCCCGTCGCGGCGTCCGTCCCCGCAGCGCGGGCAGGCGAAGCGCGCCAGGCCGAGGAGGAAGCCCGCGAGACCGCCGACGAGGAGGATCCAGCCCGCGGCGCGGCCGGCCAAGCGCACGCGCCGCTCCTCGCGCTCCGCGCGGGAAAGGATGAGGAAGCCGAGGCCCGCGCAGACGGCCATGGCGAGAGTCGTCACGCCGAGACGATACGAATCTCCCGAGCTCCCCGGCAAGGGCGCGCGGCTAGCGCATCCCCGGGCTCCACTCCTCTTGCGGAATTTCCCGGGCCCGGACGATCCGGCCGCTGCGGAGGAACTCCTCCGCGCGGAAGTAGGAATGAGCCCACGGCTCCATGCCCGTGAGGCGATGGTCGTGGCTCTCCGACTCCAGCACCCGCCGCAAGGCCGCCACGGCCCGGCGGTTGACCTCGCCGTCGCCGGCGTTCGCGAGGTCGCGGATCGGGGACAGGACGTTCGGCACGATATAAGGGGCGCGAGCGAGGTAGCCGTCGTAGCCCGGCAGCGCGTCGGTGAGGATGCGCAGGGACTCCATGCGCACCGCGGCGGGAAGGCTCTCGTCGCGGGCCTCGCGGACCAGCGCCGCGGTGAACGGCCGGAAGACCTCCCGCTCGCTGAGGTCGGTCCAGGCGTGCACGCCGAGCGGCCAAAGCGCGTCGTAGACGAAACGGCGCCTAGTCGCGGCCGCCGCGCCGCCCTCCCCGTCCGGGTCCGCCGCGAGGAGCGGGACGAGGCGCGAGCGGACCAGCTCCCTGGTCGCGGGGTCCGCGTTGATGAAATTGAAGGCGTCGAGCACGTTCATCACCGCCCGGTAGTCCGCCTCGTCTTGCCGGCCGTCCAAGCGCGCGACGACGTCGACGACGGCCGCGAGCATCTCCCGGCGCGCCTCCGGCGGAAAGACCCGGCTCCGCGCCTCCAAAAACACGTTGGTCCCGCCGAGCCTCCTGCGAAAGGCCCCCAGGCTCTCGCCCCGGCCGATCGCGGCGCTGAGCCGGCGCATGGCCTCCAGGTCCGACGCCAA
>DATLOS010000025.1:0-7924 GCA_035536155.1 Elusimicrobiota bacterium | reverse complement strand
CTCGGCCCCGGAGGAGCCGGCCGAGGCCTGGACCAGCCGCATCGGGGGCGGCGTCAAGCTGGTCCTGCGCTCGGTGCTGTGGTGGGCGGGGCTCGCGGCCATCCTTACGGTCGGCTACCTCGTGATCCAGGCGCTCCACCTGGGGCCGATCGCTCTGGCCCTCTTCTTCACCTTCGGTCCCATCGTCCTGATGGTGTGGCTCATGTACTGGCTGCAGACCCGCCAGATGCGCATCCAGGCGCCGGAGAAGAAGCAGTTCGACATGAAGGGGGAGAAGTCGGCGGTGCGCTTCATGGACGTGGGCGGCATCGACGACGCGTCGAATGAACTCCGGGAGATCGTCGATTTCCTGCGCAACCCGGAGAAATACGCCAGCCGCGGCGCGCAGATGCCCCGGGGCGTCCTGCTCGAGGGCCCGCCCGGCACCGGCAAGACCTTGCTCGCCAAGGCGGTCGCGGGCGAGGCGGGCGTGCCCTTCTTCAGCGTCTCCGCGTCGGAGTTCGTGGAGATGTTCGTCGGCGTCGGCGCCTCGCGGGTGCGCGACATCTTCAAGCAGGCCAAGGACAACGGCCCCGCGATCCTCTTCATCGACGAGCTCGACGCGGTCGCCAAGACCCGCGGCGGGATGGACTCGAACAGCGAGCGGGAGCAGACGCTCAACCAGATCCTGACGGAGATGGACGGCTTCGAGAAGGAGACGGGCGTGATCGTCATGGCGGCGACGAACCGCATCAACGACCTCGACCCAGCGATCCTGCGCCCCGGCCGCTTCGACCGCAAGATCTACGTGGGCCGGCCCGACGTCCTAGGCCGCGAGGCCGTGCTCCAGATCCACGCGCGCGGCGTCGACCTCGGCTCGGACGTCGACCTGCGCGAGGTGGCGAGCCGCACTCCGGGCCTGGCGGGGGCGGACTTGAAGAACGTGGTCAACGAGGCGGCGATCATGAGCGTGCGCCGGGACGCCGAGCACGTCGGCCAGCAGGATTTCCGTTTGGCCATCGACCGCGCCGAGGTGGGGCAGAAGCGCCACCTTTTCCTCTCGCCGGCCCTGAAGAAGCGCATCGCTTACCACGAGGCCGGGCACGTCATGGGCACGGTGTTCCACGCCAAGGGGCAGATCCCGCACAAGGTCACCATTATCCCGCACGGCTCCGGGGCGCTGGGCTACGCCCAGTCCGGCTCCGAGGAGGAGGACCAGTTCCTCTACACCAAGAGCGAGCTCCTGGAGCAGCTGGCCGTCTTCATGGGCGGCCTGGTGGCCGAGGAGCTGATCTTCGGCGAGTGGTCCACCGGCCCGGGCAGCGACCTGGAGCGGGCGACCGACATCGCGCGGATGATGGTGGCCTCGCTGGGGATGGGCGAGACCAACGGCTTGCTGGTGACGCACAAGGACCGGCCGAGCTTCGGCCCCTCCGAGGTCTCCGAGCAGACCAAGCGGGAGGTGGACCTGGACGTGCGGAGGATCCTGGACAAGGCCAAGGCCGAGGCCTACGCGGTGATGACCCAGCACCGGGCGGCCTTCGAGGCGCTGGCCAACGCGCTCCTCGAGAAGGAGACCTTGCACCGCGAGGAGATCGAGGCGACGCTCAAGCCCCACCGCAATTGATACAATGCCGCTCGCCGTTAATCCGGACGGGCGGGAGCGGACATGGCTGATCTCTGGCTGGTGACGGGCGCCGCGGGCTTCATCGGCTCGCACATCGCGGAGGAGCTGGCGCGCCGCGGCAAGAAGGTCCGGGTCCTCGACAACTTCTCCACGGGGAAGCGCTCGCACATGGCCTCCTTCGCGGGCAAGGTCCAGCTGGTGCGCGGGGACATCCGGAACCCCGCGGCCTGCCGGCGGGCGGTCAAGGGCGCGACCTATGTGATCCACCAGGCCGCGATCCGCTCGGTGCCCAAGTCCGTCGATCGACCCACCGAGTCCCACGACGTCAACGCCACCGGCACCCTCAACATGCTCCTCGCGGCGCGCGACGCCCGGGTCAAGCGCTTCGTCTACGCCTCCACCAGCTCGGCCTACGGCGACGCCACGCGATTTCCGCAGAAGGAGGAGTACAAGCCGGAGCCGGTGAGCCCCTACGCGGCCTCGAAGCTCTGCGGCGAGCACTACGCCCTCCTCTTTACCAAGAGCTTCGGCCTCGAGGCCGTGGCGCTGCGCTACTTCAACGTCTTCGGTCCCCGGCAGGACCCCGAGTCGCTCTACTCCGCGGTGATCCCCAAGTTCATGGAGCAGGCCTACACCGGCAAGCCCCTCGAGGTGCATTGGGACGGCAAGCAGACCCGCGACTTCACCCACATCGCCAACGTGGTCCAGGCCAACCTCCTGGCGGCGACGACCCGCGACGGCGTCGGGCACGTCTTCAACATCGCCAACGGCCGGACCTATTCGCTCCTCGACGTGATCGCGGCCCTCGAGAAGATCGTCGGCGGCAAGCTGGAGCGGCGCCACAGCCCCAAGCGCAAGGGCGACGTGCGCAAGACCTGGGCCGACATCTCGCGCGCGCGCAAGCTCCTCGGCTACAAGCCCAAGATGGACTTCGACGCGGGCATCCGCGACACCTGGGACTACTTCGAGAAGATCTACTTCCGCGGCCGGAAATGAAGCTCCTCGTCACCGGCGGGCTGGGGTTCATCGGCTCGAACTTCATCCGCGGCTACCTGGCCCGCCACCCCAAGGACTCGATCGTCAACCTGGACCTCTGCACCTACGCCGGCAACCCCGCGAACCTGGACGGGGTCCGCGGCGGGCCCCGCTACGCCGAGATCCGCGGCGACATCGCCGACGCCCGCGCCGCGTCCCGCGCGATGAAAGGGGCGGCGGCGGTGGTCCACTTCGCCGCGGAGAGCCACGTGGACCGCTCCATCCAGGGCTCGGGGGCTTTCCTGCGCACCAACGCGGAGGGGACCCGGGTCCTCCTCGAGGCCGCCCGCGCCGAGGGCGTGGAGCGCTTCCTCCACGTCAGCACCGACGAAGTGTACGGCAGCGTGGAGCGCGGGCACTCCAAGGAGACGGATCGCCTCGCCCCGCGCAGCCCTTACGCGGCGTCGAAGGCGGCCTCCGACCTCCTCGCCCTCTCCTACTTCGTGACGCACAAGCTGCCCGTCCTGGTCACGCGGGCCTCGAACAACTACGGCCCGCGCCAGCACCCGGAGAAGGCCCTGCCGCTCATGGTCACGAACTGGCTCGAGGGCCTGCCCTACCCGCTCTACGGCGACGGCAAGAACGTGCGCGACTGGCTCTTCGTCGAGGACCACTGCCGGGCGATCGAGCTGATCCTGCGCAAGGGGACTCCGGGCGAGGTCTACAACGTGGGCGGCGAACGCTCCTGCCGGAACCTCGAGCTCGTGGAGCGCGTGCGCGCGATCATGGGCGTCTCCGCCGACCTGGTGCGCCGCGTGCCCGACCGCCCCGGCCACGACCGGCGCTACGCCTTGGACTGCTCGAAGCTCCGTAAGCTCGGGTTCAAGCATTCCATCTCCTTCGACGAGGGCCTGCGCCGCACCGTCGACTGGTACCGGGAGAACCGGGACTGGTGGATGCGGACCAAGCGCGCGCAGTCCTTCCAGAACTACTATCGCCGGCAATACGCCGCCTTGGGGGCTCGATGATCCATCCCAGCGCCAACGACGCATCCGTCCGCCTGCGGGCTCCGGGGCCGGCCTCGGGCTCGATCGAGGTGATCTGCGGCTCGATGTTCTCGGGCAAGACCCAGGAGCTCATCCGCCGCCTGCGCCTGGCGACGATCGCCCGCCAGAAGGTGCAGGCCTTCAACTCGGCGCTCGACGTGCGCTACGGCAAGAACCACATCATCTCCCACGACCAGGCCAAGATCCCCTCGGCCGCCGCCAAGACCGCCAAGGAACTCCTCGACTTGGTCGAGGAGGATACGCAGGTGGTGGGCATCGACGAGGTCCACTTCTTCGGCCTGGAGGTCGTGGGGGTGTGCGAGACGCTGGCCGACCAGGGAAAACGCGTCATCGTCGCGGGGCTCGACCAGGACTACCGCGGCGAGCCCTTCGAGGCCACCGCCCGGCTCATGGCCATCGCCGAGTTCGTCTCGAAGAACCTGGCCATCTGCGTGGTCTGCGGCGGGCCCGCCAACCGCAGCCAGCGCCTCACCCACGAGCGCAAGCGCATCAGCGTGGGCGCGGCCCAGTCCTACGAGGCCCGGTGCCGCCGCTGCTTCCAACGGGGGTAAGGAAAATGAGAGGGCAGGTCGTCTATATGTACGCCTACGACGTGGCGTACGAGATCGATCTGAACAAGGTGCGCGCGGGCCTTTCCCGCGCCGAGTTCCGCCCCGTCCTCCCCGAGGACAAGACCGTCCCCCGCGACTTCCCGTTCTACCAGCCCCTCCACGTGGGCCGAGAGCCCATCACCGTGGCCTCGTCGCTGGGCAAGGTCACGGTGAACCGCGAGGCCAAGATCTTCGCCCTGGGCGCCATCTCCATCTCCCTGCGCGTGGACTTCGAGGTCCCGGGCCTGGGCTCGCTCATCCCGTATCACTCGCTGTCCCTTACCGGCGGCGAATCGATGGCCCAGATCGCGGCGCGCCTGTGCGAGGAGCTCCTGCCCGCGGTCCTGCCGCACGCCCTTCGTCCGGTCGAGGACAAGGGCAACCCCGAGGCCTACACCGTGTTCTGCTTGAAGGACCTGGGCAACTCGCGGGGCGGCAAGAACGCGCAGGCCTGGCTCGACGAGTGGCGCGGCGAGGTGGCCGGGCTCCTCACCGAGGAGGAGGCGTTCGACCGCTTGAGCGACTCCGAGATCAAGGAGACGACGCGGCTCAACTACTCCTACACCACGGACGATCTGGCGGTGATAGACTGGGACGGCGCGCTCCTGGTGGACCCGGAGGGGACCTTCGACGACCTCCTCTACATCCTCGAGGTGGCCAACGTCCAGCTCACCGAGTTCCAGATCTACGACCGCACCTTGGAGCGCTTCCTCGACAAGGCTTACGACGACGTCGAGGCCTACTCGCGCAAGCCGCCGCTCCTCAAGGGGCCGGGCCCGATCCTGGGGCGGCTCAAGGGCGTGCTCATGGACCTGACCAAGATGGCCGAGGAGATCACCAACATCACCAAGTTCTTCGGCGACTGGCACCTGGCGCGCATCTACCTCGGCTGCAGCGAGCGCTTCCACTTGAAGGAGTGGGAGAACTCCCTCGAGGAGAAGCTCAAGACGCTCGACAACCTCTATAAGATGCTCAACGACGACATGAACAACCGCCGCATGCTGCTCCTCGAGGCGGCTATCGTCGTCCTGTTCGTCGTCGACGTCGCCAAACTCCTAGTCTCCCGATAAGCGGCGCTCGGTAATCTGGCGGGTCCTGTCACTTGCTCGCGCCCTCTTCTGCTATCTCCTGCGATAGCACAATGGGTTTGACCCCTGCTCTGCTTACTTTAGAGACAGCATAGTCCAAATCCCGCAACCGTGCGGAGCTCGAGCGATGGCTTAAAGCCGAGCGTCCCCGCCAAGGCAGTTGGCCTCGGCACAGAGACGCGCGCCGGAATCCGAGCGGCTTAGCGGGCTACTGGCTCCAGGCGGGCGTGTAGACGTTGCCGCCGTGATCGGCGACGGGATGGGGGGCGCTGCCGTCGGCGTCCATGACGAAGAGGCGGCGGCGGCCGCCGCGGGTGGAGACGAAGGCCAGGAAGCGCCCGTCGGGCGACCAGGCGGGGTCCTCGTTGGAGCCCTCGCCGTGCGTGAGCTGGACGACGCGCCCGCCGGTGATGTCCGCCAGGAAGATGTCCATCGCGTCCCGCACGTTCGCGCGCCCCGAGAAGGCGATCCAGTCGCCGGCCGGGGACCAGGCGGGCGCGTCGCACCAGTTGAGGTGCGTCAGGCGCCGGGCGCGCCCCGTGGCCAGCTCGAGCACATGCACCTGCGGGTTGCCGGAGCGGTCGGAGACGAAGGCGATATTCTCGCCGTCCGGCGAGAAGGTGGGCGAGGAGTCCGCGCCGAAGTGCTCGGTCACCCGCTGGGCCGAGCCGTCCTCCAGGCTCAGGACGTAGATGTTCGGGCTCTTCTCGCGCGAGAGGGTCGCCGCGAGCTTGCGCCCGTCGGGGGAGAAGCCGCCGGCCAAGTTCAGCCCCTGGCGTCCCGAGAGGACGCGGCTCTTTCCCGCCTGGAGGTCGAGCAAGTAGAGGTCGGGGTTGCCGTCCTTGTAGCTGGTGTAGGCGATGGCCTTGCGGTCCGGGCGCCAGCGGGGCAGGAGGTCGATGGAGGCGTCCGCCGTCACGCGCCGCGCGTTCTGCCCGTCGTAGTCGGCGACGTAGACCTCCTTGGAGCCGGTCGCGTCCCCGACGAAGGCGAGGAGCGACTGCGCGATCCCGGGCCGCCCCGTGACCTGGCGCACCACGTCGTCGCAGACGCGATGGACGGCGCTTCGCCAGAAGCGCGCGTCTTGGCGGTAGTGGCGATCCAAGACGACCCCGCCGGAGCCCAGGTCCACGAGGCGCACGTTGAGCGCGGCCTGGCCCTCGAGCGGGGACGCCTTGACCGACAGCAGGAATACCGCGCCGCGCCGTCGCCAGTCCTCGGCGGCGGCGTCGGCCGAGAGGTCGGCCGGCGGCGCCTGGTCGTTGACGTCGAAGTAGCGGGAAAACAGCAGGTCGGCCCGGAGGACGTCGCGGACCTGGCGGGCGAGGTCCGCGTCCTCGCGCCGCGCCGCGTCCTCGGGCGCGCAGGCGAGGGCGAGGCCGACGGCCTTGCCCGCCGAGCGGCCGGCGTCGACGCCGATGACGACCTCGGCGGCGCGGGACGGCGCCGCCCAGAGGAGCGCCAGGACGGCGGCCGCGCGCAGGCGCTTAGTCACCGGGAGCCGGAGGTCGTCTTGGCCGGGGGGAACTTCTTGTCCCAGCCCTTGAGGAGCTCCGCGGCCTTGGCGGCCTCGGGGCTCTTGGGGAAATCCTCGGGGATGGACTCGAGGTAGCGTTTGGCCTCGTCGAAGTGGGACTTGAGGTTGATGAGGCACACGGCGTACTTGAGCCGGGCCGCCGGGGTCACGTCGCTCTTGGGGAAGCGGTCGATCACGGTCGCGTACTCGCGCGCCGCCTCCTCCCACGCCTTCTTCTCGAAGTAGGCCTGGCCCAGGTAGTAGGTCGCGTGGCCCGCGCTCTCGCCCTTGGGGTACTTCTGCAGGTAGAGCTGGAAGCCCTGGACCGCGAGGTCGAACTTCTTCTGGACCAGCTGGCGGCGCGCGGTCTGGTAGAGCTCGCTGGGGCTCAAGGCGGCCTCGGCGGCGCCGGCGGCGGCCTGGGCCGCCGCGGTCGCGGAGGCGATGGCGACGGCGTCCGCCTCGGCCTTGCGCCGCGCCTGCTCGGAGGCCTCCAGCATCTTGCTCTGCTGGGATATGTTCTGGTCGAGCGAGGAGACCTTGCTCGACAAGGACGCCGATACGTCGTCGAGCTTCGTGGCGAGGCGGGACATCCCCTCGCGGTTGTCCTTGAGGTTCTCGTTGAGGGCGTTGATCTCGGAATGGACCTGGTCGAGCTTCACCGCGAGGTCCGCCTGGTTCGTCTGCAGGCCCCCCAAGGTCTTCTTGAGCCCTTGGATCTGGACGGTGAGGTTGTCGGTCTGCTGCGAGAGCTGGAGGACGTCGGCCTGGGTGGCGACGCAGCCGGCCAGGGGCGCTAGGAGGACGGCTCCCTGCGCCGCGCGAAGAAATCGGCGCATCACTTCGCCGGGGTCTTCGCCGGGGTCTTGGCGGCGGCCTTCGCCCGGGCCTTGGTCTCGGCGCGGCGGCTGCGCGACCAGCAGTCCTCGGTCGCGTCGGAGCAGGGCAGCTTCTCCTTGCCGTAAGAGATCGTCGCGACGCTCTTGCCCGGGACGCCCAAGCGCAGGTAATAGTCGCGGACTTCCTTGGCCCGGCGCTGGCCGAGGGCGAGGTTGTACTGCGTGGTGCCGCGCGCGTCGCTG
>DATLOS010000024.1:0-7010 GCA_035536155.1 Elusimicrobiota bacterium | reverse complement strand
TCGGTGACCGCGAAGCCCCAGTCCGCGCAGGCCTCGAGGAAGCCCGAGTGCGTGGGCGGCGGCTCGGCCCCGGCGATCCGGCCGAAGGAGTGGGCGAGGAAGCGCAGGCCGCGCGCCGCGGTGGCCTTGGGGTCCTTCTGACGGAGCGAGCCGGAGGCGCAATTGCGCGGGTTGACGAAGGGCTCCTTGCCCTCGGCCGCCAAGCGGGCGTTGATCCGGGCGAACTCGCGCTTCTCCAGGTAGACCTCGCCTCGGATCTCGAGGACGTGGGGGAACTCCTTGCCGGAGAGGGCGAGCGGGATCGAGCGCAGCGTGCGCGCGTTCAAGGTCACGTCCTCGCCGGTCGCGCCGTCTCCCCGCGTCGCCGCGACGGCCAAATGCCCGTCCAGGTAGGTGAGCGCCAGGGAGACGCCGTCGATCTTGGCCTCGACCGCGTAGGCGGCTGGCGCGCGGCCCAGGCCCTTGCGGACCCGCTCGTCGAAGGCGCGGATGTCGGCGGCGTCGTAGGAGTTGTCGAGCGAGAGCATGGGCACGGCGTGGGGCACGGGCTGGAACTCGTTCGAGGCCGAGCCGCCGACCCGCTGGGTGGGGGAGTCGGAGCTGATCAGCTCAGGGTTTTCGGCTTCCAGGGCGCGCAGGCGCTCGAGCAGCCGGTCGTACTCCTCGTCGGAGACGATGGGGCGGTTCTGGCCGTAGTACAGCCGGTCGTGCTCGCGGATCTCGGCGCGGAGCTTGCGGATCTCGCGGGCCGGGTCCTTGGAGAGGGGCATGGTTTCTCAAATTTAGCATAATGGCGCTGCGCACATGGCCGCCGGCGGCTCCCGACACCTCGATCCCCGCCAAGCAATGGGCGTGGGCGCCTCGGTCCTGGCGGTCCTCTGCCTGGCCTGGCGGCCGCTCCTCTTGGGCGGCCAGGTCCCGCTCGACGGCAACGTGATCGCGGTGGGCTTTCCCAATTGGGCGCTGGCCCACGCCCTTTCGGCCGCGCCGCGCCTGCCGCTGTGGAACCCCTGGCGCAGCCTGGGCGCCCCGCACCTGGCCGACCCGATCTCCTCGGCGCTCTATCCTCCGCAGTGGCTCTTCGCGGCGGCCGACTACGGCGGCTATATCCGCCTCTGGGTGGTCTTCCACACCTTGCTCTCGGCGGGAGCCGCCGCGGCCTTGGCCCGCCGCAAGGGCCTGGGGCGCGCCGGGCTGGTCGTCGCGGCCGCGTTGGCGGGCTTGAGCGGCTTTCTCATGCCCCGCGCCGTGTTCCCCCATCAGTTCGCCTCCGCCTGCTGGCTGGCGCCGGCGTTGCTCGCCCTCGACGCGGGCTCGGCCTGGGGCGTGGGCGCCTGCCTGGCTCTCCAGTGGCTCGCGGGCTATCCGCCGTTTTCCTTGATGAGCGCGGCCGCCCTCGCCGTCTGCGCGCGCGGCCGCGCCGGCGGACTCACGCTGACGCGCGGGGCCGCGGCGGCGGCGGGCTTGGCGGCTATCCAGGCGCTCCCTTTCCTCGAGTTCCTCGCCCATTCGAGCCGCGGCTTCCTCCTCGGCGCGGGCTCCGCGGGGGAGTACTCCCTTCCTCCGGCCCAGCTCGCGAAGGCCCTCTTCCTGCCGCAGTGGCGCCACATAGCGCCGGCCCTGGACGGCGATCCCTCGATCCTCTCTTTCTACGTCGGCCTTCCGGCGCTGGCGCTGGCGGCTTGGGGCGCGTTCCGGGGCGGGCGGACGGCGCGGCGCCTCGCGGCCGCGGGGGCGGCCTGCCTCGCGCTGAGCCTCGGCCGCTTTCTGCCGGGATTCTCCGCGGCGGCGCCGCTCCACGTGTTCCGCTACCCCGCGAACTGGCTCTTCCTCGCGACGGCGGCGGCCGCGGCGCTGGCCGCCTTGGGCGTCGCCCGGCTGCCCGGCCCTCGCCTGCGCGCGGCGGCGGCCGGCCTGGTCCTGGCCGACCTCCTCGCCTTCGCCCAGGCGCCCTCCGCGGCCTGGGCCGATCCCGCCTTCCTGACCAAGCCGCCGCCGCTCGCCGCCCTGGCGCGCGCGGACGGCTTCGGCCGGGTGTATCACTCGGAGCCGCTCCTGCGCGCCTGGGCGGGGGGGACCCTCGAGGACCGCTCCGACTACGCCGCGATGTGGGGTCTTCTCGCGCCCTCCTACGGCATGGCCTTCGAGGTGGGCGACGTGGCCGACTTCCAGACCATGCGCCCCGCCCGGGCCGAGGCTTTCCGCGCGCGCCTAGCCGTCGCGCCGGCGGCGGAGCGCGAGCGCCTCCTCGACCTGGCCGGGACGCGCCTCGAGCTCGACCTGCGCCCGGGCGCGTCCCGCGTCGAGGCGGGCACGGTGCGCGCGCTCTCCCGCGCGTCCGCCGCGGGCCGCGTGTTCCTGACCGGCGAGGGCGCGGCGCGGCTCGTCTCCTACGCGCCCGGGACCGTCGCCGCGGAAGTCTTGGCGCGGGCCCCGGTCGAGGCGGTGCTGGCCGAGACCGCGGCGCCCGGCTGGGAGGCGCTCGTCGACGGCTGGCGCGCTCCCGCGGGGACCTACGAGGACGTATTCGTCTCGGCCCCGGTTCCGGCGGGCCTGCATCGGGTGGAGTTCCGCTACCGGCCGGGCGCGTTCGCGGCGGGCGCGGCGATCTCTCTGACGACGTTGGCGTGGGCGGTATGGTCGGCGCTGCGGCGCCGGCGGAGGGCGAGATGAATCGGTTCGCGCGGATGCTGCTGGGAGCGCTGTGCGTCGGAATCCTGTCGTCGGCGGCCTGGGCCGCCCGCGAGGAGGAGGACCCGATCGCGCGCGGCGTGGTGCGCATCTACGCCTACGCGCGCCGCCCCAACACCTACCAGCCCTGGCAGATGCTGGAGGAGGAGGCCTCCTCGGGCTCCGGCGCCCTGATCGAGGGCGGCCGCATCCTCACCAACGCGCACGTGGTCAGCGATCAGGTCTACCTGCAGGTGCGCCGCGCCGGGGATCCGCGCAAGTACGCCGCCAAGGTCGAGTTCGTGGCCCACGACGGCGAGCTGGCGCTCCTGCGCGTCTCCGACCCCGCCTTCTACCAGGGTGCCAAGCCCATCGCCATGGGCGGCCTGCCCCGCCAGCGCGACCGCCTCACCGTCTACGGCTTTCCCGTCGGCGGCGAGGACCTCTCCGTCACCCAGGGCATCGTCTCGCGCATCGAGGTCACCGACTACGCGCACACCGGGCGCGGCCTTCTCACGGTGCAGACCGACGCCGCCATCAACCCGGGCAACAGCGGGGGGCCGGCCGTCATGGACGGCAAGCTCGTGGGCGTGGCCTTCCAGGTCTCCGAGGAGGCGCAGAACGTCGGCTATATCATCCCGGTGCCGCTGATCCGGCGTTTCCTGCGGGACATCGAGGACGGCCGCTACGACGGCATCCCCGACCTCGGCATCTCCTGGCAGCCTCTCGAGAACCCCAGCTTCCGCGAGTTCTGCGGCCTCAAGCCCAGCGAGAGCGGCATCCGCGTCTCCACCGTGGTCTACAACTCGAGCGCGTGGGGAGCCCTGCGGACCGGGGACGTCGTCACCGCGATCGGCGGCGCTGGCTTGGCCGACGACGGCAGCGCCGAGACTCCGGGCGCGGGGCGCCTCCAGTTCCAGCACCAGGTCAGCCTCTATCAGGTCGGCCAGCGCGTCGAGCTCTCCGTGGTGCGCGACGGCCGGCGCGTGGTCGTGCCGGTGACGCTCAAGCCGATCTCGGAGCTCGTGAAGGGGCCCTTCTACGACGTCAAGCCCAGCTACTTCGTCTTCGCCGGGCTGGTATTTACCCCGCTCACGCGCAACTACATCGACAACTGGGACTACCGCGAGGTGCCGACGCACCTCAAGTACTACTTGGAATATGGCTTGCCCACGGCGGAACGAAAGGAGGTGGTGATCCTCGGCCACGTCCTGCCGCACGACATCAACGCCGGCTACCAGGACTACAACGGGGTCGTGCTCGAGTCGGTGAACGGCCGGCCCGTCTCCAGCCTGAAGGACGTCGTGGAGGGCCTCAAGTCGCCCAAGGGCCGCTACCACGTCATCGTCTTCGACCGCGAGACCGACGGCGGGATCCTGGTCCTCGACGCCGAAGCCGCGCGCAAGGCCAACGCCGAGATCCTCGCCAAGTACGGCCTCCCCTCCGACCGCTCCGACGATTTGAAGTAGAGCGGTGTCAGGTCTACCTGACACCGTTTTTCGTGGCTAATAGGATCGCGGCGGCGAAGCTGGCGACGATCACCGCCGCCAGCAGGCCGGGGCCCAGGCTGGGCAGGAGCATGCCCAGGCCGATGAAGAGCGGATGCGCGATCAGAAGCGTGGGCAAGGAGCCGACGCGGGCATAGATGGCCGAGAAAAGCGCGGCCGACAGGGCGTTGAAGAGCAGCATCTTCCAGGCGAAGCCGAAGTAGAGGCCGGCCGCGAGCGCGAAGGCCGCCGAAGCGGCGAGGCCGGCGAGGAGGGCGCGGGCGAGCGGGCGCTTCGAGAGTCCCGGGGCCCGGCGCAAGGCCTGCTCGCTCAAGGCGTAGACGTTGTAGGCCAGGACGTCGGCCGCGCTCACCACCGCCAGCGAGCCGAGGATCGGATACGCGGCGTAGAGCTTCCAGGTCCAGGGCGCGCTCAGCGCGGCGGAGGCGGCGACCGCGGCGGAGCCTCTGCCGCTCCAGCGCGCGCGCAGGCCGACCGCCAGCGCGGTCAGCGGGCCGAGGACCAGGCCCAGGTACAGCGCGGGGTTGTCCGCGAACCAGCGCGCCAGCGGCGCGATCGGCGCCTCGGCGGGGAGGAGGCTCTGCAGCGCGGGAAGGTAGGCCAGCGCCATGGCCCCGAGCAGCGCCAGGCCCGCGGCCAGGCCCCGGGCGGCGGACGCCGTCCAACGGAGCCCGTTCCCTTCGCCTTCGGGATCGCGCGCCGTCGGCGCGGGCGGCTTGGGCGGCTCCTGCGGCGGGCGCTCCGCGGGGGCGGAGCCGTCGGCGGCGTTCAGATAGGCGTTCGCGCGGCGCTGGCCCTCGACGTTCGCGCTCCCCGGGCCGTTTGCGGCTTCTTCTCCTCCTTCGGCGGCGGGGAGCCCCTCGCGGCGGCCGGCGTTCTCCACGAGCTTGTCGAGCTCGTTCTTCTGCTCCAGGGCCGGGCGGGCTTTGCGCGAGAGGCCGGGGATGCTGCCCACCAGCCGCCAGAACAGCGCCATGCCTCGGTTCCGCGCGGTCTCGGCGGGGGGCGTCGAGACGTCGTTGGTCGGAGCGGTCGGCGAGCCTAGGCTCTCGGGGCTCGAGCGGCTCTGCGCGTTCGCCTTCGGATCCGTCGCGAGCGGCGTCTGCCGGCCCGGCAGCGAGACGAGCGCCTGGGCGCCGGCCTGCTCCACCGTCGGCGCCGGGAGCTCGCTCGGCTGGACGGAGACCGGCTCGGTACGCTCGAGCACGGAGGGATTCGGGACGTCCCGGATCAGGTCGACGCCGGCGGTGGGCGTCACGAGCGGGGCCAGGCCCGAGGCGGCGTCGCCCGCGCCCGTCAGCTCGCCGCCCAAGGGGACGTTCAGGCGCACGCCCGGCACGACGGAGACCGGCGCGGCCTCTCCGGAGACGGCCCGCGCTTGGCCGCCCGCCCGGACCGGCGGGCAGGCGAGGGCGAGGCAGAGAAGCGCGGCGAACGGGCGTCGGAGCATCCCTTCAAGGATGGGGCGCTCCCGGGGCCGGAGGCACAGGAGCTAAGTCCTATATTAAGGTAGGACTAAAGGCCTATTCGGCTTGGGCGGGCCGCTCGGCCTTGATCTTGTCGAGGATGCCGTTGATGAACTTGCTCGACTCCGCCGAGGAGTAGATCTTGGCGATCTCCAGGGCCTCGTCGATGGCGACCTTGACCGGGGTCTGGAGGCAGAAGAGCAGCTCGAAGGCGGAGAGGCGCAGGAGATTGCGGTCGACCGCGGCCATGCGGTCGAGGGCCCAGTTCTCGGCAACGCGCGCGATGCGCTCGTCGAGCTCGCTCTTGCGCGCCGAGGCGCCGTCGATGAGCTCGCGGGTGAAGGCGTCGCTGGGGGCGTCCAAGCCCGCGCCCACGCGCACGATGGCGTAGGCGTCGGAGGGGCTCATGCGCGCGGTGTCTGCCAGGTACAAAGCCTGGAGCGCGACCTCTCGGGCCTGGCGACGCCTACCCACGGCGCTCCTCCTTCCAGGGCTTGTCGGCCTTGAGGGCGGCCATCTCGAGGGCGGCGTGCGCGGCCTCGGCTCCGCGGTTCATGGAGCCCTTGGTCCGGGCGACGGCCTGCGCGTAGGTCCGGGGCGTGATCACCCCGCTCACGCAGGGCACGCGGGTCTGGAGCGAGATCCGCTGGACGTGGGCGTAGGTCGCCTCGGAGATGTAGTCGTTCTGCGGGGTCTCGCCTTGGAGCACGGCGCCCAGGGCGATCACCGCGTGGAACTCGCCGGAGCGGGCGAGCTCCTGGACCGCCCAGGGCAGCTCGAAGGCCCCCGGCACTCGCACCACCTCGACGTCCCGGTCCGCGACGCCGGCCTTCTTCAAGGCCGCGCGGCAGCTGGCCAGGAGCTTGTCCGTGATCTCCGAATTGAAGCGCGAGGCCGCGATCCCGAAGCGCAGGCGGCGGCTCATCTCGGGCGCCTCCCATCGGCCAGGCTGATGTGGGTGCGGCCCGGCGCGGGGTGCGGGTCGAGCTCCAAAAGGTGCCCGAGCTTGTCGCGCTTGGCGCGGATGTAGCGCGCGTTGTGGGCGTTCGTCGGGATCTGGATCGGAACGCGCCCGGTGACCTTCAGGCCGTAGCCCTCGATGCCGACGATCTTGCGGGGGTTGTTGGTGAGGATGCGGATCGTGGAGAGGCCGAGGTCGGAGAGGATCTGGGCGCCGATGCCGTACTCGCGCAGGTCCGCCTTGAGGCCGAGCGCCTGGTTCGCCTCGACGGTGTCGAGGCCCTTGTCCTGGAGAGCGTAGGCGCGGAGCTTGTTCTTGAGCCCGATGCCGCGGCCTTCCTGACGCATGTAGAGGATGACGCCCTTCCCCGCGTCCTTGATCGCCTTCATCGCGGCGTGGAGCTGG
>DATLOS010000023.1:0-2197 GCA_035536155.1 Elusimicrobiota bacterium | reverse complement strand
CCCGGCCGCGAGGCCTCGGTGAGGGTGGTCCCGTGAAGCTCTTCCTCTTGGCGGCGGCCCTGGCGGCCAGCGCGGCGCCGGCGCGGGCCCAAGAGGCCGCCTCGAGCTTCTCCGCCATCCTCTGGGTCCCCGCGCCCGACTTCGCGCGCTGGGACGAGGCCTTCTCCCTGCTCGACCGCTTCCCCAAGGCGCGCGTGACCATCGCGGTCGATCCCACCGCGATGCCGCAGTACGCCCGCTCGGCCATGGCCGAGCGGGTGCGCACGGGGCGAGTCGAGGCGGCGCTGCGCTTGGGCGGAGACCCCTGGATGCCTCTCCTCGAGCGCCAGAGCCCCGACAGCCTGGCCGAGCGCCTCGCGGAGGGGAAGGCCCGGCATAAGACGGCGTTCGGGAGCGCGCCCGCGGGCCTGGTGCCGGCCGCCGGCTCGCTCGACGCCGGCGCGGCGAAGCTCCTCGCGGCCCAGAAGATCGCCTGGGCCGCGGTCTCGGACTCCTCCTCCACCGACGCCTGGCTCCAGGACGGCGTCTGCGTGATCCCCTTCCGCGCCCTGCTCTCGACGGAATCGGTCAAGCTCAAGCCGGGCGAGCCCCCGCGCGCGGTGGTCCTGGACGAGGCCTCCGGCGCGCTGGCCCCGGGCGGGGCTCTCGTCGCCCTGGCGTCCGCCTTGGACTCGGGCGCGCAGGGGCGCTGGGCGAGCGTCTCCGAGACCTTCCCGCCCCAGTCCGCCCCCGGCGCCGCCCCCGCGGGCGGGTGGCCCTCCTGGGCGCCCGTCGACGACTCGCCGGCCGCGGCGCGGGCCGAGGCGCTCTACGGGCAGGCCGCCGAGGCGCTGGCCCGCTACCAGAACTCCGGCATCGCCCGCATCGAGGCTCTGGAGAAAGCGTCGACCGCCCTGCGCTCGGCGCAGTCCTGGCGCTTCCACGCCCGCGGGGCCCTCGACCGGCCCGACACCGACAAGGAGTACCGCTCGCTTCTGCGCGCCGTCTTCAAAGCGACCGGCCAGAACGCCCCCGCGGAGCTCGTGGCCGCGTCCTCGTCGGGCGCCGGCGCGGCCGCCGAGGACGAGCTCGGCGCGCGCCTCGCTTCCGGCCGCGACGGCTCGCGGATCTGGTTCGAGAACCCCGCCAAGTCCCTGGCCCAGACGCCGCAGCCCCTGCCCGCGGGACGGGAGGCCGGCGACTGGACGCCGCGCCGCCTCGACGTCTCCTGGGATGCGAACGGGATCCGCGTCTCGGTCCAGACGGGCGCGTCCGGGGAGGCCGGCCCGCCGGTGAGCGCCGCGCAGGTCTACATCGACGTGAACCATCTCGCCGGGCGGGGCGCCACGCGCCTCTTGCCGGAGACGCAAGCCTTCGTGCGCTCCGTGGACGGCTGGGAGTACGCCTTGGCCGTCGACGCCGACGGCGCCCGCCTCTGGCGCTCCTCGCCGCAAGGCCCGGTGCCCATCGCCGAGCTTCCCGTAAAGGCCGACCCGACGCGCTCCCAGTTGAGCGCCGAGATCCCGCGCAAGCTCCTGCGGGGAGATCCCTCGCGCTGGGGCTATCTCGTCCTGACCTTGGCGCCGGTCCCCGGCTCGCCCAGGAACGCCCCGCGCTTCCTGGCCGGTCCCGGCGGCAGCCCCGTGCTGGGAGTCCTGGGCGATCTCTCCGAGCAAAAGGTCCTCGCCGATCCCCTCTCGCCCGTGCGCCGCTTCTCCGCCGTGAGGCTGGAAAAGAACGTCCCCGTCGTGGGAGAACGCCCATGAAAAGCCCTTTGCTCCTCGCCGCCATCTTCGCCGCCGCCCCGTCCGCCCGCGCCGCCGCCGTGGCGCCTCCCCCCGCGCCCGTCGCCCACGCGCTGCAGGAGGACTTCGTGCGCGTGTCCGAGTCGGCCAAGCCCGCGGTCGTGAACATCGCCACGGTCCAGGAGCAGGAGTTCCGCGTGGTCAACCCCTACTTCTTCTTCGGCGAGCCCGAGGACCTGGGCGGCGGGCGGACCTTCAAGCAGCGCACCGAGGGCGTGGGCTCGGGCTTCATCATCGACGACCAGGGCCACGTCCTGACCAACGACCACGTGGTCCGCGACGCCACCGAGATCCGGGTCACCCTGACCCATCCCGGCGGCAAGGACGAGATCCTCCCGGGCAAGGTCGTGGGCCACGACGCCAACCTGGACATCGCCGTGGTCCAGATCCACGCCAAGCGCGCCTTCCCCTTC
>DATLOS010000022.1:0-5338 GCA_035536155.1 Elusimicrobiota bacterium | reverse complement strand
GCGAGGGCGGGGGCGAAGCGGTTCGACGAGGCGCCGTCGAAGAGCGCGGCGAGCATCTGCGCCAGCTTGGCGGGGTCCCGCTCCTCCTCGATGGCCACGTGGATGCGGTCCAGGAGCTCCCGGCGGAGCGCGATCTGGGTCTTGAGCTGGTCGCGCTTCTCCAGCATGAAGCGCCCGAAGCGCTCCAGCTCGATGCGCTCCTGGTCGTCGGAGGGGCGGATCAGCTGGACCAGCGCGTGCGCCGAGATGCTCTTCGGGTCCACGCCGGTCGTCTCCAGGGACTCGATGAGGTGGGCCAGCGTCGTCCGGCTCGGCGAGTCGGTGCTGTCCCGGGCCGCCAGCAGGAGCCGGCGCAGGTTCGGCCCGACGTTGGCCTCCGTCAGGCGCTGGACCCAGCCGTTGAGGACGTCCGCGCGCTTGCGGTCCGCCATGACCTTCTTGAGGTGATCCTGCGCGCGCAGCAGGTTGGACATGAAGACGAGGTCCCGGGCGGTCTGATCGATCGGCATCCCCGGCTGCCAGGAGAAGCGCGAGCCGCCCTCCGGCGTCCTGCCGCCGAGAAGAGCCGCGACCCGGTCCCCCGCCTGCTGCAAGGCGACGCGCCACGACGGCCCCGCGAACTCGTGGAAGGCGGCCCCCCCGCTGACCATGGGGATCGCCGACGTCGGCCGGAGGAAGTGGTTGGGGATCTGCGCGCGCTGCGCGTGCGCGAGCTCGGCGCGCTCCATGGCGCCCTGCACCGACGCCAGGAGGTTCAGCCGCTGCTCGTCGGTCAGGCCGAGGCTGGGCTCGTTGAAGATGCCGTCGAGAACCTGCACCAGCTGCCCCTCTCCGCCGGGGCGGGCGAGGGCCCCGGCGATGCTGGCGCGGCTCTCCCCGATCCGGCGGGTCAACGCCTGGCGCTGGGGGTCGCTGAGCGGAGCCTGGGCCGCGTGCTGGTTGAGGGTGTCGACGATGTTGCCCGCCGCCAGGTTCGCCGACTCGCCGCCCGGGGCCGTGCCGCCGGAGCCGGGCAACGTCGCCAGTAGGGCGCCCGCCGCCTCGAGGCGGGTCGGCATGCGCTCGCGCATGCGGTCGAAGGCCGTCTGCAGCTCGGCCGCGATCTTCGCGTGGCGCGAGAGCGCGTCGTCCGGCGGCCGGACGTCCCCCCACGCGCGGCCGGGGTTGTTGTGGTCGCGCAGCAGGTTGGTCACGGCCTCCGCGCCGGTCCGGATGGAAGCCCAAAGCCGCGCCAGTTCGGCCTGCTCGTCGGAGGTCAGGCTGGGCGGGACGCGGCGGCCGTAGCCGTCCATGATGGCTTCGATGCGGCCCACCGCCGTCTGCAGCTCCGCCTGCTTGAGGCGGATGTCGGAGAGCGGAAGCAGCGTGTCCACGCGGGCCAGCGCCTGCTCCGCGTTGGTCTTGACCTCGCGCTGCGCCTCGCCCCCCGCCGCGGCCTGGGTGCGGACCACCCCCAGCAGGTCGCGCAGGCGCTCGAGCTCCACGCGCACGTCCCGGGCGCCCTGCTCGGAGAGGGAGCCGCTCTCGAGGAGGCGGGCTTTCTCCTCGAGGAGCGCCACGATCTGGGTCATGTCTCGCAGCGCGGCGGCGTGCTGGGTCGCCGCCTCGGTGACGGTCTGGCCGGGGGCAAGCGGGCGCAGCGCCTCCCGCAGCGCCAGGGGCTGGGTCAGGGCCGGGCCGGTGCCGGCCAGCAGCTCGTCGGCGTACGCCTTCGCCGGCGCCTGCCAGGGCAGAAGGCACGCGCAGACGAGGAGCGCTAGCGCTCGGTGCGCGGCCGACCCGCGACGGGGCATGACCCTCATGGCATTATCAGGTTATGGTTCAAAAGACCCCTTCACCCAGATCACAAGGACCCACTTTCTCCTAGGCCTTTGGGCCTATTCTCCCGCGCGTCCGTCCGGCATCCAAGGCAGGGGCCGGTAGCTGGAGGCGTCCAGGGGCTTGTCGCCGAAGAAGCCCGAGCCCTGGAGCTGCTGCGCCTCCTCCATCCTGCCCGCCGTCTCGATCATGCGCCGGACCGCGTCCCGGTACGCCACGACGTCCAAGCGGTTGAGCGGCCCCGAGTAGCCCGCGGATTCGACCGCCTCCAGCTCCAAGACCAGATCGCCGGCGTCGATGCGCGAGCGGCCCTCGCTCGCCATGCGCTGCAGGAGGCGCCGCGGCGGGTTGCGCTCCAGGCGCTCGAACATCGAGCGCACGCTGGGATCGTAGGTCATCATCCCGCGGAAGAGAGGATGGGCGTTCGACGAGGTCGCGTTCGCGTAGTAGACCACCTCGAGGGTGGCGCCCACGGGACGGCGCCCCTTGGCCGCGCGGCCGATCGCCTGGATGACCTGCGACTCCGACATGAGGTGGGGGTCCAGCAAGTGGACCACGAAGCGGTTGAACTTCTTGCTGTAGGGCGGGTCGATGCCGCGGCTGTGCGCGGAGTGCATGATGAGCACGTTGGCGTCCCCGCTCTCGATGGAGGAGGGTCCCTTGAAGTTCTTCTGGGCCTCCATGTTCGAGCGCGGGAAGTTCTCGGCGAAGTGGGACATGTCCGAGAAGACGGCGGCGAGCTGGCGCGAGTTGCGCACGCCCGAGCGCAGGATCGCCTCGCGGACGTTCTTGTAGCCCCGGTTGTCCGGCACGAAGACCAGGTGCATGGCGTTCTCGCCGCCGTCGCGGATGGCGCGGATGACCCTCGTGATCGAGCCCGAGGAGTTCACGTCCACCTCGAGCCCGATGCGCGAGGGGCGGGTCGAGCCCGTGCCCTCCGTCTTCCACGAGCTCTCGTTCATGCGCGGCCAGGCCACGCTGCTGCGGGTGCCCGAGGTCCCGACCAGCGGCATCGCCGCGTCGTCGAGCAGCATCTCCTTCGAGGAGACCAAGGTCTTGTCCTTGAGGCGCTTCTGGATGTCCACGCCCCGGCTGATCTCCTCGGCGCCCTTGTCGCGCTGCTGCAGGCCCGGGACGATGTCGCCGATGTGCACCGACTCCACCCGCTTGAAGATGCCGTCGAAGCGGAAGCGGCTGGTGGGGTTGTGGTGGTACTCGCGCATAGCCGAGAGCTCCTCGGCCACGTAGACCTTGCGCTGCTCGGGGACGCTCCAGCGCCGGAGGAAGGCGGTCGCCTTCGCCTCGGGCGCGATGCGATTCGCGATGAAGTGCAGGACCTTCACGGGCAGGCGGGCCGGCGCGAGGATGTCCGCGCGCGACATGACGTCCAAGGCCCGGCGCAGGTCGTTGTACTTGCTTCCGGAGACCGCCTTGCCGTCGACGATCTGGACGGGGACGGGCTTCGCGCCCAGGAGCAGCAGGGCGATCTTCGGCAGGAAACCGAGAATGGTGGTGCTGGTGTTGTTCTTGATCTCCAGGATGCTCTTGGTGCGGGCCAGCGAGTCCATGGTGTAGTAGCTGCCGTAGGCCTTGAGGAGGCGCTCCGTGAACTCCTTGGTCTGCGCCTCGTGCAGGCGCGCGTAGGCCTCCTGGGACTTGCGCACCCCCGGGCCGAGGTCCTTGGAGAGCTCCGGCCCCAGGAGGCGCGCCATGGCGCCGCGGGCCAGCCCCATCGTCTCCACCGCCTCGCGCAGGCGGCCCGCCGCCTGGGGAGACGTGGAGGCGTCGGCGATGCTCCGCATGTAGGCCAGCTCTTTCGAGGCGGTCTGCTCGAACGTCACGAAGGTGGCCGCGGCTCTCCGGTTCGTCGCCTGGACCTCGAGGAGGAGCCTCCCGAAGTAGGCCGTCTCCTGGCGGGCGATGTCCTTGACCAGGCCGTCGATCTCTGCGCTGACGGTGTCGCTGCGGTCCTGCAGGGAGCTGATGCGCGCGTCCCGCGCCGGGTCCGAAGGAAGCCCCCGCTTCTTCGCCGCCCCCTCCGCGGCCAGCTCCCGGCCGAGCTCGCGCATCAGGGCGGTCTGGCGCTGGCCCATCATCTCCGTCATCACCCGCCAGGTCTGGAGCTCGAGCACGGCCTCGCTGCCTCTCGAGAAGGTTTCCGGCGCGGTCAGGATCTCGGCCGCCTTCTTGAGCGTCTCGGCGCGCGCGCGCGCGGACGGCTCGGTCGCGGTTATCGGATCCGAAGCCAGCTTTCTCAGGCGGGCCAATATCTCCACGGCCACGGTCTCGTTGCGGAGGTTGACCTCCTTCGAGGCCGCCTCCTTCTCCTTGATGAGCTCCTCCTTGCGCTCCTCGGCGGCCTTGCGCTCGCGGGAGTCCGAGCTCTGCAGCTTCTTCTGGACCTCCACGCCCTCGTCCAGGATGCGGTAGAGCCGCGAATAGGCCTGGCCGAGCCAGGCGCGGCGGGGAGCGGGAACGGCCGTCAGCTCCTCCATGGCCGTCGCCAGGCCGGTGACGCTGCTCTCGACCATGTCCGCGGCCTTCCGGGTGGACTCCATCATCTCCTTCACCCGCGGGATCTGCACGTTCAGCTCCTTCATGCGCGCGGCCATCAGGAGCCGGATCTCCGCGTTGACCATGGCGGTCGTCATCGCGTCGTCGCGCACGCCCCGGTCGCGCAGGCGGAGCCTGGCCCGCTGCTCGTAGCCCTTGAGCGGCTTGCCCTCGGCCACGATCGCGCGCTCGGCGACCAGGGCGGAGTGGAGCTGCTCCAGCGCGAACGCCGACGAGCGCATGCGCTCTGGGAAGGACTTGAGCAGCCTCTTTCCCCGCTCCAGGTACTCCATCTGCGCCTTCTCCGCGCTCTCGGCCGCCAGGTAGAGGGAGCGGTGCCCCTGGGTCGACTCCTTCATCGACTTCATGATCTCCCAGATGGGATCGAACTCCGTGGTGCCCTTCGTGATCAAGGTCTCGCGCTGGCGCAGGAGCTCGCCGACCCGCTCGTTCCAATCCACCGTGCGCAGCGCGTCGCGAGCTTGCGCCACCCATTCCTTCTTGTCGGCGGCCTCCATGAGCTTCGACGCCGCCTCCAGCGCCTCGCGGGCCGGCTCGATCTTCTCCGCCCGGATGTCCTTGGGGGCCTCGATCTTCTCCAGGGCCTCGACCTTGGTCCGGAGGGCCTTGGCGACCGACGTCTCTCCGGCCTTCTCCGCCCCGTCGGCCAGCCGCCGAAGCTGGGCGACGAGCTCGTCGGCCCGCTTGGCGAGGCCGGCGTCGCGCCCGGTCGCCAGCGCGAGGATGTCGGCCTCGTTCTCCGAGAGGCGCTGGCGCACCCGCAGCTCCTCCACCTCGCGGCGGGCCCGGCTCACCCAGTCCTTTTGCCCGGCCGTCTCCATGATCTTGATGGCCTTCTCCACGGCCGTCCGCACCGGATCGAGAGCCTCCGGCCAGACGTCGCGGCCGAGGCGCAGGAGCTTCTGCGCCTGCTCGCGCAGGGACTTCGCGACGTCTTTCTGGCCCA
>DATLOS010000021.1:0-3241 GCA_035536155.1 Elusimicrobiota bacterium | reverse complement strand
GCCTTTAGATCCCTCATATGAAGACCTCGTGGCGGTCGCACCACTGCTTCAGGACGTACAGGGCCCACACCCGGCTCCAGGTGCTCGGATCCTTGCCCGCGCAGAAATCCCGCCAGAGCGCCTCCGCGTGCCGGCCGTCTATCCCCGCCCTGCGCAGGACGCCGCCCCGTCCGGTGAAGATCGCCTCCAGCCTGGGATTGACGCCCTGCCGGAGCCAGCGCGGCCATGGGAGCGTGAAGCCCATCTTGGGGCGCTTCCACACCTCCTCCGGCAGGACCCCTCCGAGCGCGTCCACGAGAAGGCCCTTGGGGATCTTGCCGAGCTTCCATTCCTCGGGCAGCTCCAGCACGCAGCGCGCGACCTCCCGGTCCACGAAAGGGACCCGAATCTCGAGGGCATGGGCCATCCCCATGAAGTCGCAGTCGCGCAGCAGGGTGTTGGCCATATAACCCTGCATCTCGTAGCGCGACATCGCGTTCACCAGATCGTCCTCGTCGAGGAGCTCGTCCGCGTCCGAGCCCGGGGGCAGGCTGCCGGTGAGCGAGCGGATCTCGCGGCGCGAGAACAGCTCCCGGGAGATCGCGTAGGCGTCCCGCGCCGTTCCCTCGCTCTCGAGGAGCGACCAGAACTTGCGCGCGCGGATGGTCCCGGAGCGGACCCGCCTCCCCAGCGCCGCCGCCGAGGCGCGCCAGCGCCGCGGCAGAAGAGCGGCCGCGCGCAGGAGCCGGGCCCGCTGGAAAGTCGGATATCCCGCGAAGAGCTCGTCTCCGCCCAGCCCGGAAAGGGCCACCGTGATCCCGGCCCGCTTCACCGCGCGGGAAATGACATAGGTGTTGACTCCGTCCGCCGAAGGCTGGTCCATGGCGGCCAGCGCGTCCGGCAGCAGCGCCAGGAAGTCCTCCTCGCGCAGGAGTATCTCGTGGTGCTCGGTGCCGAAGCGCTCCGCCACCAAGCGGGCGTAGCGCGCCTCGGAGAAGCTGTCCTCGTAGAAGACCACCGAGAACGTCCTGGGCTTTTCCCGGCTGATCCGGCTGGCGATCGCGGTCAAAGCGCTCGAGTCTATCCCGCCGGAAAGAAAAATCCCCAGGGGGACGTCGCTGAGCAGGTGGGCGCGGACGGAGTCTTCGAGGGCCGTTCCCAGGCGCCGCACCGCCGCCTCGCGCCCGCCGCGCAGCGACGGCCGAACGCCCGGGCTCAGGCCCGCGGCATAGGGCGCCTGACGCGCCTCGATCCGCTCCCGCCCGGCCTCCGCGACCAGGCTCGCGCCCGGAGGGAGGCTGAGGACGCCTTTGATCAGCGTATGGGGAGACTGGAGCGAGCCGAAGCGCAGATACGAGCTCAAGCCGTCCCGCGAGATGGTCCGCGCGACGAGGCCGCTGGCGAGCAGAGCCCGCACCTCCGAGGCGAAGATCAGACAGTCCTCGGCCTGGAAGTAATAGAGCGGCTTGATCCCGAAGCCGTCCCGGGCCAGCGTCAGGCGGCGAGCATCCTCGTCCCAGAGGGCGAAAGCGAACATCCCGCGCAGGCGAGGCAAAGCCTCCGCGCCCCAGGCCTCCCATGCCGCGAGCAGGACCTCCGTGTCCCCGCTCGACGAGAAGCGCCGCCCCTCCCGCTCCAGCTCGGAGCGCAGCTCCAGGAAGTTGTAGACCTCGCCGTTGTAGGTGAGCCAGCGCGAGCTCTGGGCGTTCCTCATCGGCTGATGCCCCGACGGGGAGAGGTCCAGAATCGCGAGCCGCGCATGCGCCAGGCCGATCTGCCAGGAGCCCGCCTCCCGAATCTCGACGCCCTGCCCGTCCGGCCCCCGGTGGGAGAGCGCCCGCAGCATGGCCTCCAGGCGGTCCTTGAGGCCGGCCTTGCCGCGACGCTGGATGATCCCCGCGATCCCGCACATCTCAGCGCGATCCTATGGCCATAGGGCCTCGAGGAGCTTGTTCTTGTATTTCTCGAAGGAGAACTCCCGTTCCCAGCGCGCTTTGGCGGCCGCCCCCATCCGCGCGCGCAGAGCTTCGTCCTCGAGGAGGCGCAGGAGCGCGGTCTCGAGGCTGCGGGGATCCTCGGGATCCGCCAAGATGCCGGTCCTCCCGTCCTCGATCACCTCGGGGATGCCGCCCGCCCGGGCGCCCACGCAGGGCTTGGCAAAACGCATCGCCTCCAGAAACACGATGCCGAACCCCTCCTTGCGGCTGGGCAGGACGAAGAGATCGCACTGCCGGTAATACGCCTGAATGCGCTGGTCCGAGACTCGGCCGACGAAGAACGTGCGCGAGGCTATCGCGAGCTCCTCCGCCAGGGCTTGCAATCGCGGGCGGTCGCCGCCCTCTCCGACCACGACGTAGAAGGCACCGGGCACGCGCGCCATGACCGCCGGCATGGCCCGAAGCGCGGCCTCCACGCCCTTTTGGAGCTCGCACGCGCCCAATCGCGAGACCGTCAGGAGCATCTTCCCGGCAGGCAGCTCCAGCCGCTCCCTCGAGAGGATCTCCCCCTCGGAGGCGGGGTCCAGCGCGTTATGGAGAACGGCGAAGCGAGCCGCGTCCAAGCGGTTCTCCCGCGCCATCGCGTCGCGAGTGAAGGCGCTTACCGCCAAAATCTTGTCCACCGCGAGGAGCCCGGCGCGCTCCCTCAAGGCCAGGCGTCGCCAGACCTCGATCCCATGCGCGATCACGCACGTGCGCGCGCGGATCGCCGCCCAAGCCAGGATGCAGCAGCTCACGTGCCCGAAGATGACGAGGTCCGCGCGCAGGGCCTCCAAGGCGGCTCTGCCGGCGAATCGCCAGCGGCCGCCCCGCGCCGGCAAGTAGCGGAGCGCCGGGCTCTCGAAGGCCGTTCCGGCCGCGCTTCGCCCGTCATCGTGGAGAGCCAAGACGAGTATCCGCCATCCTCTCTTTTCTCCCAGCTCCTGCAGGGCTTTCACCAATACTCGTCCGACGGATTGAATCCCGCCCGTCAAGTCGAAAAAACTGGTCACGAGCACCAGTATGCGCGCTCCCCGCGGCGGCTCAGCGCGCGCCGGAATTTTTCTCATGCCAACGCAGCAGGTCCGCCATCCGGTTGTCGTAGGAGTACGCCGGGACGCAGCGGGCCCTGCCCGCCTCCGCGATCGACAGCCTCTCTTCGGGATGAGCCAGGTAGTAATCCACCTTTTCCGCGAGCTCCTGAGGAGAGGAAAAGCAAGCGACTTCCTCGCCCTCGCGAAAAAGGCCCAGGAGCTCCGGAGTGCGCTCGTGCAGCATGAAGCCGC
>DATLOS010000020.1:0-5494 GCA_035536155.1 Elusimicrobiota bacterium | reverse complement strand
CGTCCGCGAGCGCGCCGTGGGCCCGCAGGCCGCGCCGACGGCGTCGGCGTCGTCCGGCTGGGAGCGCCAGGCGGCGCTCTACGACAACGCGGCCGAGGCCGCGCCCACGCCGGAGCCGGGCGCCGCGCCCGAGACCGGCGCCGCGGCGTCCCGCCCGAGCCTGCTCTGGCGCCTCGCCGGCGCGACGCCCCTGCTCGGCCGGCTGCTCCCCAGCCGCCTCACGGGCCGCGCGGAACAGCCCCCCGCCCCGCCGCTGCCGCCCGAGCTCAGAAAAGACCAGTACGGCGGGCCTCCGGCGCCGAACCTCACCTTCTGGGAGCAGGTCCGCTACGGCCTGCGCTCGGGGCTGAACCTGCTCGGCCTGGGCGCGGTCTTCCACTGGGTGCTGCGCCCCATCATAAACGCCATCCCCTGGCCGCTCTGGCTGACCTCGAACGGCCTGTCCATGACGGGCCGCGTCGAGCTCATGGTCGGTCTCGGCCCCGGGGGCGCCGACTCCATGGTCCACGCCGCGCCCGCGCGCTTCCTCTTCCTCGACATCCCGCGCATGGCCGCGATGGAGGAGCTCAGCTACCGGCTCCTGAATTTCGCCTACGTCTTCATTCCCTTGGTCGCCCTGAGCTACGCCGCCGCCTGGGCGAGCCAAAAGCTGGCCAAGAGCGAGGACTTCTTCCTTAAGGGCGCCCTCCAGAGCGTCGCCGACTTCTTCAAATGGCTGGGCCGCAAGGCCTTCTGGATCGCCCTGCTGTCCTCGGCGTGGAGCTTCGCGTTCGCGCACTTGGCGACGTGGGGGATCCACCCCTACACCTTCCTGGCGCATTTCGTCTTCGGCGGCGCCCTGGCGTGGATCATGTACCGCTCGCGCGGCCTCATCGCCCCCTTCATAGCCCATTCCATGGTGAACTTGGGCGCGGTGCTGCTGCTGGTCGCCGCGCCGCTGTGGTTCCCCACGGGGGCGCCGGCCTTGCAGATGGCGGCCGGGATATTCTTCCTGGTGGGGCTGGGCTACAACCTGCTGGCCGCGCGCAAGGACCGCCGAGCCGTCCTGGACGGCCTGGAGCCGGTCTCCGCGCCCAGCGGGCGCCGCCTCGCCCCGCGCCTGCTGCTGCAGGCCGCAGTGATGCTCGCCCTGGTGTTCGGCCCGAACTTCATCCCGGGATTCGGCCCGTCCTACAATCCCCAAGCCGCGAGCGCGCCGGCGCCGTCCACCGTCACCTTGCCCACGCGGATCGCCCTGGTGCCGCCGGCGCATCCCGCGCTGACCGCGGTCGAGATCGCGCAGCGCAACAAGCCCGCGGTCGCCATGGTCCTCCTGCCCCAGGGCGGCCTGGGAACGGGCTTCATCGTCACTAAGGAAGGCCTGCTGGTGACCAACGCGCACGTCGCCGGCCCCGCCGGGATCGGCGGCACCGTCGGCATCCACTTCGACAACGGCATGACCGTGCCCGGCACCGTCGTGGGCGTCAACCGCAACCTGGACCTCGCCTTCATCCAGCTGCCCGAAGCCAAGCCCGCGGGCTGGCCCACCGTGGAGCTCGGCGACCCGGCCACGCTGCGCAGCGGCGACAAGGTCGTGGCGATCGGCAACCCCTTCGGCCACGAGTTCTTCGTGAGCGACGGCATCGTGGCCATGGTCCACGGCAAGTCGAACGACTACGTCGCCAACTTCCTCGTCCACACCGTGCCGGTGAACCCCGGCAACTCCGGCGGCCCGCTCTTCAACGACCAGGGCAAGGTGATCGGGGTCAACAACGCGATCTACAGCAAGACCGGGCAGTTCGCCGGCATCTCCTACGCCATCGACGCGCGCGTCCTCAAGCAAGCGCTGGACGTCTACGCGAAGCACCAGACCATCAGCCCCTCCTACTTGGGCGTCATCGTCAACTCGCGGGACGGCTCGGCCAACGGGCACGGCATCCCCGTCGAGCTCGTCCGCCCCGGCACCCCCGCGGCCGACGCCGGCTTGCGCCCGGGCGACGTGATCCTGTCGATCAACGGCAAGAGCCTCGCGGGGCCCCTGCGCGCCTCGGTGGCGAAGTACCACCGCGCCCTGGCCTACACGGTGAAGGGCGAGAAAGTCACTTTGGTGGTCCGCCGCGAGACCGCGAACTCCTCCGACAACCTGCCCATCACCGTGACGCTGGGCGACGAGAACGACCGCCCCGATCCGCTCTTCGACCGCATCTTCGGCGACCTGCCGCTCGCGCCCGCGCACCCCGACTCCGAGCAAAGCAACTCGGACGAATAGCCGCCGCGCGTTGCGCCGCGCGGGGCCCGGCACTATAATGGAAGGGATGGAAGCCATCTCCAAGAAGATCGTCCTCTGCGGCGGCGCGCGCACGCCGATCGGCCACATCGCGCGCTCCCTCGCGGGCCTGAAGCCGAAGGACTTGATGGCGGCGGCCGTGCGCGCCGCGCTCGCCAAGACCGGCGCGCCCTCGGAGCGCGTCGACGGCCTCATCGTGGGCTGGGTCGGCCAGGACTTCGACGCGCCCAACATCGCCCGGGTCACGGCGCTCACCGTCGGCCTCCCCGAGGCCTCGCAGGCCGTGACGGTCCAGAACAACTGCGTCTCCTCGATCGAGTCCATCGCCCAGGCGGCGCGCTGCATCCTCTCCGGCGAGGGCGAGCTCTACGTGGCCGGCGGCGTCGAGTGCATGTCCCGCCTGCCTTACAGCCTCTACGGCTCGCGCGCCTCGAAGGAGCTGCGCTCCCTGGAGACGGTGAAGGCCAAGTGGGGCGAGCTCCTCGCCAGCAAGGAGGTCGCCCTCGTCGACTCGATGGAGCGCGGCTTGACCGACCCGGTCAAGGACATCAACATGGCGGGCACCGCCGAGGTCTGCGCCCAGCTCTACGGCGTGTCCCGCGCGGAGCAGGACGCCTACGCCTGCGAGAGCTTCCGCCGCTGCCTCGCGGGCTGGAAGCGCGGCTTCTTCTCCGGCCACGTCGTCCCGATCGAGTCCGGCGGCGCGTCGCTCGCCCAGGACGAGTACCCGTTCCTGCGCGAGGACCTGGTCGCCAAGCCGGAGAAGTTCGCCAAGGCGCCGGCCCTCTTCGACAACTCCTCCTACTCGATCCGGGACTTCTACCGCGACTTCGGCAAGCACATGCCGGGCAAGTCGTTCGAGGAGGGAAAGGCGTCGGGAACCGTGACCTTGTTCAACTCCTGCGGCCGCTCCGACGGCGCCGCCGCCGTGCTGGTCGCGACCGAGGAGCGGGCCAAGGCGCTCGGGCTCCCCGTCCTGGCCGAGCTCAAGGGCTGGGCCTTCCACGGCAACAACCCCGCGCACATGGGGATCGCCCCCGCCCTCGCCGCCCCCGACGCGCTCAAGCGCGCGGGAGCGCGCTTCGAGGTCCTCGACCAGATCGAGCTGCACGAGCCGTTCGCCGCGACGATCCTTTCCATCTTCAAGGTCGGCAAGGAGCGCTTCGGACACGACTGGGCGGCGAAGAACGCGTCCGGCGCCCTCAACCCCAACGGCGGCTCGATCGCGATGGGACACCCGCTGGGGGCGACCGGGGCCCGCTTGATGCTCGGCCTCCTCGCCGCCCTGCGCGAGAACCCGAAGGGCCGGCTGGGCATGCTCGCCGCCTGCGCGGGCGGCGGGATGGGCGGCGCGATGGTCGTCGAGCGGCTGAACTAGTCCGCGCCGCGCCTCAGTGGCACTGGGCGCCCGACGCCACCCCGAAGAAGTTGGTCCCCGTCCCGATGCCCTGGCGGATCGCGCCGACGATGGCGAAAAGCGGGTCCTTGGCGTGCAGGAGGTAGTGCTTGGTCGGCTGCTTCTCGCCCTTCTTCTTGACGATCAGCATGCGCAGCGTGAACTCCTCCTGCATCTCGCAGGTGGTGCACTTGGTCCTGTCCGAGAGCTTCACCACCTCGTCCTCGTAGATCTCCTCGAATCCCACGGAGCGGTAGATCCCCAGCTTTCTCCCGTCGTCCTCCTCGTAGTCGCAGCGCGCCTCGGCGTCGTTGCCCAGGCGCCGGATGAAGGGCTTCTTCTTCCCCTCGGAGAGCTTGGCCAAGGTCTCGAGCTCGACCCGCTTGCCGGAGTAGCGGTCGCGAAGCCGCTCCGGCAGCGACGCCGGGTCGATCTCCAGGAAAGGCGGGACGGTCTCGGGAGCGAGCTCGTTGGTCGGCGTCCGGAGGACGTACTCCACGAGCTTGACCGTGTCCGCGTCCGCCGGCGGGACCTTCGGCGGGGCCTTGGCGGGCGCCGCCGCGGCCGACGCGGCCAGGAGCGCGGCGAGGATCAGCGGCACTTGGGGCCGCCGCCGACGCCGAAGAAGTTCGTCCCCGTGCCCGCGCCGCCCTGTCGGATGGTCGCGATGACCGCGAAGATGGGGTCGCTCTCGTGGAGCAGGTACGCGACCCGGGGCTTGCCGCCCTTCTCCTTGGGCGGGAGCTTCTCGACCTGCAAGGTGAACTCTTCTTGGAGCTCGCATTCGGAGCAGTTCGTCTTGTTCATGAGCTCCATGAGCTCGTGCTCCTCGATGAGCGAGAAGCCCGCCATCCTCATGATCTTGATCTTGGCGTCCGTCGCGTCTTCCTGGCTGCACTTCGCCTTGGCGTCGTTGCCGATGCGGCGCAGCGGCGCCTTCTTCTTGCCGCCGGCGATCTTCTGCAGGGCCAGGAGCTCCTCGCGCTTCGCCAGGACCTTCGCCTTGAGGTCGTTGGGGACCGCGGACGGATCGAGCGCCATGAAGGGCGGGATGGTCTCGGGAGCGAGCTCGCCGGTGGGCGTGCGTAGGACGTACTGCACCAGCTTGAGGCTGTCGGGGTCCAAGGAGGACTTGGCCGCCGCCGGCTTGGGCTCCGCCGCCCGCGCCGGCGAAACGGCCAGGAGCGCGGCGAGCAGCCCAGCGGCCGGGATCATCGGGACAGTATAAATTGTAGATTCTCCGCGCGCCATGGCCTCCTCCCGCGCCTCCGCGTCGCGACCGTGGCTGATCCTCGCCGCGCTCGAGGCCGTCTGCTTCGGCCCCTACTTCCGCTCCATCGGGTTCTACCTGGACGACTGGCTCCACTTGGAGCTGGCGGGAGACGGCAAGACGGGCCTCCTCGCGAGCATGCGCGCCTTCGCCGCGCGCGGCGGCTTCTCCGCCCGGCCGCTCGACGTCCCCTATTTCGCCCTCTTCATGAGCGCGGGCGGGGCGCACCCGACGTTCTATCGCGCCGTCCTCGTCGTCCTGCACCTCGCCGTGGTGGCGCTGTTCTACCTGCTCTGCCGCGAGTTCTCCGACGACCGGGAGCTCTCCTTGCTGTCGGCCGCCCTGGGCTTGGCGCTGCCGCTGGGCGACGCGAGCGAGCTCTGGTGGAGCGTCTCCCAGCAGATGCTGGCGACGGCCCTCATCCTCGCCAGCCTCTGGCGGCACGCCAAGCGCAGCCGCGCCGGCCACCGCGGACCCGCCGAGCTCGTCCTCTCGCAGCTCCTGTACCTCCTCGCCCTGCTCCTCTATGAAGGCGGGATCGCCTTCCCCCTCTTTCTAGGCG
>DATLOS010000019.1:0-2048 GCA_035536155.1 Elusimicrobiota bacterium | reverse complement strand
AGCCGCTGACGATGGCCGCGAAGCGGCACGCGAACGACCCGCGGCCCGTGCTCGAGGCGTTCAGGGCGCTCGAAAGCGGCGGCCCGAGCGGCGAGCAGGTCGCCGCGGCGGCCCGCAAGATCGCGTCCGACTAGACGCGGGGTCGCTACCGCCGAGAGGTGTCGACCGTACGGACCAGACGGACGCGCCGCGGAGCTGCGCGTCCTGACGTCGGCGCCGCAAGCGTCGCCTAGGAGCCCGGGTCAGTAACCGCCGCTCCGTCCGGGCGGGGTCCTAGCCTCGGCCTTGACGTCGAGTCGAGGAGGAGGCATGGCGGCGGAGGCGGTTGCGGGGCAGGGGCGGCTGGTCGAGGTCGAGCCGGCGGACGCGGTGGCGGAGGAGCGGCGCCCGGCGGCTGAGGAGAAGACGTTTCGGCCCTACGACGCCGATCAGCTCTTGCTGATGGCGCCGGACTTGCGGGAGTGGGTGCCGGAGGGCGACCTGGCGCACTTGATCTCGGATCTTGTTGAGAGCGGGACGCTTGGTCTGTCGGCGATCTACGCGGACTACGAGGAGGAGCGCGGCTTTCCGCCGTATGACCCGCGGCTGATGGTCAAGCTCCTGCTCTACGGCTACGCGACCGGGGTGATGTCCTCGCGCAAGCTGGAGCAGGCGACCCACCGCGACGTGGCGGTGCGGATGCTGTGCGCCAACCAGCAGCCGGACTACCGCTCGATCGCCCGTTTCCGGAAACGGCACCTGGAGGCGTTGGGGGAGCTGTTCGTGCAGACGTTGCGCCTGTGCAGGCAGGCGCGGCTGGTGGGGCTAGGGGCGCTCGCTTTGGAGGGGACGAAGCTGCGTGCGAACGCCTCCCGGCACGAGGCGATGAGCTACGAGCGGATGCTGCGGGCGCAGGCGCAGCTGGAGAGGGAGATCGCGGCCCTGCGGGCGAACGTGCGGGCGCTGCTCGAGGAGGCGGAAGCGGTCGACGCCGCCGAGGACGAGCGCTTCGGGCGCGACTGCCGCGGCGACGAGCTGCCCGAGGACCTCCGGCGGCGCGAGCAGCGGCTGGCGCGGATCCGGGAGGCGAAGCAAGCGCTGGAGGGGGAGGCGCGCGCGGCCGAGATCGCCCGCCGCGCCGAGCTGGAAGCGCAGGGCAAGAAGCCGCGCTGGCCGCCGAAGGGGCGCGACCCGTTCAAGCCGAAGCCGGGCGCGCAGCGCAACTTCACCGACCCGGAGTCGAAGGTCATGAAGACGGCCGACGGCGCCTTCCACCAGTGCTACAGCGGCCAGGCGGTCGTCGACTCGCAGGCGCAGGTGATCGTCGCTGCCGAGCTCTCGGACGAGGCGCCGGACGCGCGCCAGCTCGAGCCGGCGCTCGACCAGCTCGCCGTCAACCTGGAGGCGATCGGCGCCGAGCCGTGCGAGGGGGCGACCTTGAGTGCCGACGCCGGCTACTTCTCCGAGGACAACGTCCGGATCACGACAGAGCACGGGCTCGACCCGCACATCGCGACCGGCCGCTTCAAGCACTCCGAGCCGCCGCCGCCAGCGCCGCGCGGGCGGATCCCGAAGCATGCGACCCCGAAGCAGCGAATGGCGCGCAAGCTGAAAACGAAGAAGGGCCGCGCCGTCTACGGTCGCCGCAAGGTGATCGTAGAGCCGGTCTTCGGTCAGATCGACACCGTCCAGAACGGGCGCAGGCTGCTGTTGCGTGGGAAGGCCGCCGCCCGCGGGCAGTGGCGCTTCACCTCTGCCGTCCACAACCTGCTCAAACTCCACCGGGCCGGCGGCCTCGCGCTGATCCGAGAGCCAAGCACGGCTCCCGCAGACGCTCCAGCAGCGCGACGGTACCCGCTCGCAGCGGCCCTCGCCACCACCCGCTCGCTCGCCGCCCGCTTCCGCCGCTCACTCACCGACAGCCTCGCCTGGAACGCCGCGGTCGCCCTTACGAACTCGGGCTCCTAGGTGGGTTTCGAGGTGGGGCGAAGGAGGTGGGGCGAAGGAGGTGGGGCGGAGGCGGGAGGTCGAGCCGGTGGTCCTGAAGTCCAGCCTGCGTGTCGTCAGTC
>DATLOS010000018.1:0-4891 GCA_035536155.1 Elusimicrobiota bacterium | reverse complement strand
CCTGCATTTCCGCCAGCCGAATGGCGCGCCGGGCCATGCCGGTGTCCACCGCGGCGACCGCGCGCTCCAAGTCCTGGGGAGGGACGCGCTCCGCGATCCACTTGCCGTCGGAGATGGAAACGACCATGTCGATCTTGCTTTTCTCGTCGACCTTCCGCCCCCCCGCGAGCCGCACCAGCATCTCCGGCTGAGCGGCGGATCCGGGGCCGCCGGCCAGGCGCGGAAAATAGACGTACGTCCCGCCCGGCGTGTCCAAGACGATGCCCGCGCGATTGCCGAATTTTCGCGGGGCGAGGGGGCCTCCGCGCGGATCGGATGGGAAGAAGCCATCCGTTCGGATAAGAGCGTCCAGCAAGTCCGTTCGGGACATGCGCATGCCGGGCGCGACGCCGGAAAAGGCTCCCTCCAGCCTCTCCAGGAGGGCCTTGCGCCGAGCCTCCGCGTTGACGGACGGCCGCGGCGACGGCGGTTGGAAACTCGGGTCCCCCGGGCTTGCCGGCGGGGCGTCTGCCGCCGCCGCGCGCGGTGAAATTCGGCAGAGCAGCAGGCTGGCGACGACGAGAACCCTTAGGGCGACGGTTCTTCGTCCCACTCCGGAAGCATATCCCCTGAAATTCGGGGGCGCAATGCCTCGCGGCGCCGCGCTTGCGCCTCGGCGCGGACGCGACGGCGCGTCACCAGTCGGAGGGGATGGCCAGCGTCGCGCGGAGCTTCGAGTCCATCTCCGCCAGGCACCGGCGCGTTCCCGGAGGATCGGTGGCGCGGACTTGAAAGCGTCCCTGGAATTCGCGCCAGGCGTCCCGTCCGCGGCCGAGCTCCCGCTCGGCGAAGAACACCGACAGCGCGTCGCCGAGAAAGCCGCCGTAGTCGCCGCTGGAGCGCGCGTCCGCCCGCTCCAGCCCCGCGGACAGCGCCGCGACCTTCTCCGAGAAGAAGCGCGGGAACTCCGCCGAGGCGTTCACCAAGGTCCCGCCGCGCCAGGCGTAGACGCGCGGCCGGAACGCCGTCTGGGCCATGGTGCGGAAGGACTGGCACTCGAGCGAGAAGAACTGCCCCAGCGGGCGGTCGCGGGAGACCACCTCGGGGCGGCCGTCGCGGTCGAGGTCGCGGAACTCGCCGAAGGGATAGCGGCCGACGCGCTGGAGCTTTCCCCCGCGGGCCTTGAGGACGACCAGGGCTTCCTCGCCGGTGCCGCGGAACGTCACGGAGTAGGCGAGGATCCGGGAGCCGTCCTTGGCGAGATCGGGGAGCGCGCCGCCGTCGTGGATCGAGGCGAGGGCCATCTTCGCCGAGAACGTCGGCTCGAGGTAGACCATCTTTGCCCGTCCCTGCGCGACGTGGTAGATGCGCAGGGACTGGTAATCGCCGCCGTGGTCGTAGACCGCGGCGATGAAGCCCGCGCCCTGCGCGCGCGTCGGAGCGCCGTAGCCGTCCTTAGCCATCGCGGCGATCTCGGCGGCGAGCGGGTCGGCGGCGAAGGCGCGGCCGGGGCAGAGCAGGATCGCCGCGAGCGCCAGGCTTCTCAAGGAGCGACCCCGAAGCGGCGCCACATGTCGGCCTTGGATATAGGCTGCTCTTTCCCGGAGGCGTCGAAGGTCAGGAAGCCGGAGCTCGAGCGCAGGCAGCAGGCCCAGCCGGCCGCGTCCACCTGCCGGAAGAAGCCCGGCGGCCCGGAGGAAGGATCGGGGACGACCCAGCCCTTGCCCGAGCCGACGTGGTAGACCGCCACGGCCCGCGCCCAGGACTCCTGCTCGGGGATCTGGCCGTAGCCCCGCACGCCGAGGAAGGCGCCGTCCGGAGAGAGCGCGAACTCGTCGACCCGGGACCACGATTGGTAGTCGAGGCGCAGGGCCTCCCGGCCCGACGGGCGGAGCACCCACAGCAGGGGCCGCTCCTTGCTATAGGGGTCCACGTCGTGAAGGAGGATGGCGAGGGTCCCGTTGTTGGCGATGCGCACCGCCCGCGCGTCCTTGGCTCCGCCGACCGCGTGCGCGTCCGGGGTGTCCTTGCTCCAGAGGACCGTCCCGGAGTCGTCCATGAGGCGGATGGTGGAGCGGAGCACGAGCGCTTTCGCGTCGCGCGCGCCTTTATTGAGGCCGAGGTGCAGGCCGATCTCCTGATCCTCGGAGTCCACGACGCAGAAGAAGCGTCCGCTGTCCGCGAAGAGGACGCGGCGCGAATGCCCGGAAGGCAGCGCGGGCAGGCGGATCGAGCGCGGCGCGCGCGATGGGTCGAGCGTTTGGACCCGGGAGTCGCCTTCGACCCAACGGAAGCGGCCGTCGGGCGAGGAGTGCACCTCGCCGGGGGTCGGCGAGACCGGGCGCGCCAGCTCCGCCGAGGCGCGCGGAGCCAGCGCGAACGACGCAAACAGGAAGGCGGCGACGAGTCTCATGCCCACGTAGTATAGCGGCGCCACCGGCGCGCGTCACCCCCCAACATGCGCCCGCGCCGTTTCGCGGCTGTTTCGGGAGGGTTGCGAGCCGGTAAATCGAGGCCGCGGGGAACTTTTTAGGGGGCTCGCGCGTACTGGTAGCCGGCCCGGCGCTGCCGGGCGGGAGGCACCATGGAGAACGCGCCGGCGGTTCCGGGCCTGGCGGCTCGGGTGAGGCTGTTTCGCAGCGAGAGCGGGAAGGCGGTCCTGCTCGGCTTCGCGGACCTGACGATCGCGGAGTCCTTCGTCATCAAGGGCATCCGCATCCTGGAAACGAAGGCCCAGGAGGGCGGGTCGGCCGGAACCTTCGTCTCTTTCCCTCGGCGCAAGGGCGGCGAGGAGCGCTACTTCGACGTGGCGCATCCGGTGACCGCGGCGGCGCGGGACAAGGCCCAGGCGGTCATCTTGGAGAGCTACCGGAGCGCGCTGGCGGAGAGCGGCGGCGCCGAGGCCTGATGCCCGCCCGAGGCCGGGCGACATCTTGCGCTGGGACGCTCGGCATTGAGCCTCGCTCGAGGCTCCGGCGCGGGTTCGGGACTGCTCCGCGCCTTCGCACGCCCAGCTCCAGATGTCGCCCGGCCTCGGGCTCGGTGGACGCCTTAATTTCTAGTCGAGATCGAACGGGCTGGGCGGGCGGCCGGTGTCGCCCTCGCGGGCGACGCGCTCCTGCTCGCGGCGGAACTTATCCTCGAGCTGGCGCTTCTCCTCCTCGAGGCGCGCGTTCACGCCGTCGAGGATTCCGGCGCGCTTGTCCTTCTCGGCCTTGAGGCGCTCGACGGCCGCCTTGAGCGGGTCGGCCGAGGACTTGGGGTCGCGGGGCGGGGACTTCCAGTGGCCGACGACCTTCCCGTCTTGGCGGCGCGCCTCGAGGCGCGCGGAGCAGCACGGGCAGTCGACGAAGATCGTCCCGGGAATCTCGCTCATCGGGCGCGGAGCCAGCCTTTCTTGAGGAGGAGCTCGGCGATCTGCACCGAGTTGAGGGCCGCGCCCTTGAGGAGGTTGTCCGAGACGACCCACAGGGAGAGCTCGTTGGGGTGGGCGCCGCTGGCGCGGACGCGGCCGACGTGGACCGGGTCGGAACCGTCGGCCTCGGCCGGCGTGGGGTATTCGCCCTCGGGCCACAGGCGAACGCCGGGCTTGTTCTTCAGGAGCGCGCGCGCGCGCGCCGGCGAGAGCGGCCGAGCCGTCTCGAGCCACAGGGCCAGGGAATGGCCGCGCACCACGGGCACGCGCACCGTGGTCGCGGAGATGGCCAGCTCCGGCGCGCCCCAGATCTTTCGCAGCTCGTCGCGGACCTTGATCTCCTCGCCGCACTCGCCCCCTGGCCGGAAGGAGCCGACCTGGGGGAAGATGTTGAAGGCGATGGGCCGCGGCAGGGCGCTGGAGCGGCGGGCGGCCAGGCGCGGGAACAGGTCTCCCCCCTCCAAATTCTTGGCGCTGGAGCGCGCCTGCGCGTAAAGCTCGCGCAGCGCCTCGCGGCCGGCGCCGGAGACGGCCTGATAGGAGGCCATGCGCACGCGGCGCACGCCGACGGCGCGGTGCAAAGGATGGCCCGCGACCGCGGCCCCGGTCACCGTGCAGTTGGGCCCGGCGATGAGGCGCGCGCCCGCGGAGAGCGCGTGCGCGTTCACCTCCGGGATCACCAGGGGCACGTTCGCCTGCATGCGGAAGGCCGAGGAGTCGTCGATCACCCAGACGCCGGCGCGCGCCAGGCGCTCGGCCCGGGCCTTCGAGACCTCGTCGCTGGAGACGAAGAAGAGCAGGTCGCAGGCCGCGAGCGCGGCCTCGCTGATCCCGGGCGCGGGGATCGGTTTGCCGCGGAAGCGCACCCGCGCCTTCGGGTCGCGGCCGGAGCTGAAGGGGCGCAGCTCTCCGACGGGAAAGCGCCGCCTCTCCAGGGCGCGAAGGAGGATCTCCCCCACCACGCCGGTGGCGCCGACGACGCCGATCTTCAGCCCGTCAGCGCGCGCCATGTGCGGTGACGAGCAGGTCGCGGCTCGCCCCCTCGACGGCGGTCCAGTCGCGCGCCTTGGCGCGCAGGTAGCCGCCGCGCTGAGGCAGGGCGGCTCGGGGGATGGTGAAGACGTAGGGCGGCTCGCGCAGGATGTCCGTCACCCGCGTCCACTCGAGCTCGTCCTGGGAGGACTCGACCCAGGCGCTCTCGATGTCCTTGCCCTCGACGGAGAAGCGCAAAGTGATGTCGGAGTCGGTCACGGCGCTGCTCACCTCGGAGATCATGACGCGGCGGGTCCCCGGCGGCACCAGCTTGATCGCGAGCGCGGGGCGGATCTTGATCGGGACCTGGAGGGCGTTCGCGTCGCCGCGGGGCGGCACGCCTTGGATGGAGTGGTTGTTCCATGCCGCGGGCTCCTCGTCGCCGACGGGAGGGTCCATCGCCGCGAGGATGGGCGAGTGCTCGGCGTCGTGGAGCTCCCGCGCCGGCGACCAGATGATCAGGTA
>DATLOS010000017.1:0-3326 GCA_035536155.1 Elusimicrobiota bacterium | reverse complement strand
AAGGGCTCCAGGGAGAGCGCAGGGGAAAGGAGCACCGGCCCGACGCCCGGAGCTTGGCGGACGGCCCGCGCCGCGGATGCCGCCATGGCGGCCTGCGGGCAGGCCAAAGCGAACGCCAATCCAGCCGCGAGGATGCGCTTCATTCCTTAATACCGGGCACGATTATCGCAAACGGCGGGCGCATTCCCGCGGGTCCAACGGGCAAGCCCCGGCGGGACAGAGGTCCTAGCGGCCGCGGGCGCTCGACGGGGATGTGTTATAATCGCACGTTCGCAAATCCTTCACGGACCCGAGGACCCCCATGGCCACCCACGAGATCGAGCGACACGCCAAGAAGGAGCGCGACGACCACGGGCACAAGCCCTACATCGCCGACGCGACGGTGATGCACGAGCTCACCTGGCCCGCCGTCATCGCCGGCGCGCTCCTCGGCATCGTCTTCGGCGCCTCCTCTCTCTACCTCGTGCTCAAGGTCGGCATGACCGTCTCGGCCTCGATCCCGGTCGCGGTGCTCTCCATCACCTTGTTCCGCATCTTCTCGAGCCTGACGGGATTCCGCCGCGCGACCATCCTCGAGAACAACATCGTCCAGACCACCGGCTCCGCGGGCGAGTCCATCGCCTTCGGCGTCGGCGTGACCATGCCCGCCCTCATGATCCTGGGCTACGACATGGACCTCACCCGGGTCATGGTCGTCTCCTCGCTGGGCGGCCTCTTGGGCGTGCTCATGATGATCCCGCTTCGCCGCGCCTTCATCGTCAAGCAGCACGGCAAGCTCCCCTACCCGGAAGGGACCGCCTGCGCCGACGTCCTCATCGTGGGCGAGAAGGGGGGCTCGTCGGCCAAGATGGTCTTCAGCGGCTTCGGCGTCGCGGTCCTCTACAAGATGCTCATGAACGGCCTCAAGCTCTGGAAGGACACTCCGGAGCGCGCCCTCTCCTTCTTCAAGGGCGCCATGATCAGCGGCGAGATCAGCCCCGAGCTCCTGGGCGTGGGCTACATCATCGGCCCGCAGATCTCCTGCGTCATGGTCGCCGGCGGCATCCTCTCCTCCTGGGTGCTGATCCCCGCGATCAAGCTCTTCGGGGACGGCCTCACCGCGCCCCTCTTCCCGGCCGAGCACTTGATCCGCGACATGGACGCGATGCAGATCTGGAAGTCGTACGTCCTCTACATCGGCGCAGGCGCCGTGGCGGCGGGCGGGATCATCAGCCTCTTCCAATCCCTGCCCACGATCGTCTCCTCGCTCAAGAGCGGCCTCGCGGACTTGGCCACCGGCGCCGGGCGCGTCGGCGGGGGGACCCGCAAGCAGCGCACCGAGGACGACCTGCCCAACTGGATCGTGCTCGTGGGCAGCGCCCTCCTCGTCCTCCTGATCGCCGCCGCGCCGAGCCTGGGCCTCGGCTTCTCGGTGCGCGGCATCCTGGGCGCCCTGCTGATCGTGACCTTCGGCTTCCTCTTCGTCACCGTCTCCTCGCGCCTGACCGGCGAGATCGGCTCCTCCTCGAACCCGATCTCGGGGATGACCGTCGCGACCTTGCTCCTCACCTGCCTCATCTTCGTCCTCATGGGCCACCTCGACCCGAGCGGCGGCTGGATGGGCAAGGGCGCGAGGTTGACCGCTCTCTCCATCGCCGCGGTGGTCTGCATCGCGGCCTCCAACGGCGGCACCACCTCCCAGGACTTGAAGACCGGCTACCTGGTCGGCGCGACCCCCAAGTACCAGCAGATCGGTCTTCTGGTCGGCGCGCTGACCTCCGCGCTCGTGATCGGCGCGACCTTGCTGGTGCTCAACGACGCGAGCACGGTCTACGCGAAGCGCGACCTGCCGGCCTTCACGGCGCCCGTGGCCAGCCTGACCAAGACCGAGCGCCTGCACGGCCCCGAGGCCAAGCTCGACTCCGGCGAGTACAAGGTCTGGCACGTCGCGCAGGGCGAGATCGAGGGCCTCTCCGCGGGCAAATACCTGGTCGACGACGCCGGCAAGATCAAGTACCTCGTGGATCCGGGCATCAACGGCGTCGAGAACAAGCGCATGGACGGCACCCCGGTCACCAAGTACAACGCCCCCAAGGCCCGGCTCATGTCCCTGATCATCGACGGCATCCTCACCAAGAAGCTGCCTTGGGGACTGGTCCTCCTCGGCGTCTCGCTGGCGCTGGTGATGGAACTCTCGGGCGTGCCGTCTTTGCCCTTCGCGGTCGGCGTGTACCTGCCCCTCTCCTCGTCGACGCCGATCTTCGTGGGCGGCGTGGTGCGCTGGATCGTTGACAAGATCACGAAGAAGAGCGCGGCCGAGGCGGAGATGAGCCCGGGCGTCCTGCTCTCGTCGGGCTATATCGCCGGCGGGAGCATCGCGGGCATCCTGCTCGCCCTCCTCTCCTTCAGCCCCGAGCTCACCAAGACACTCGACTTCTCCGGCCTGGGCGCCTGGACCGAGTCCGACCTGACGGCGGTCATCGCCTTCGGCGCCATCACGGCCTTCCTCGCGCTCGTCGGGGCGGAAAAGCTCCTGAAAGAGAAGAAGGCCTAGGCGCCCAGCGCCGCGCGCAGCTCGGCCGCGAACGCGCCCGCCGACGCCTGCCGCCGGGCCGGCTCCGGATCCAGGGCCCGCGCGATCACGCTGTCGGCGCCGGCCAGCTCCGCGCCGAAGGACGAGAGGGGGGCGTACGCCCGGAGCCGCTTGAGGTCCATGGCGCCGTCGGCGTAAGGCCGCTTTCCCGACAGCAGCTCGTAGGCGCAGGCGCCCAGGGCGAAGATGTCCGCCGGGGGCCCTTCCTCTCCCAGCGCCTGCTCGGGAGCCATGTAGGGAGGAGTCCCGCCTCCGCGGCTGCGGCTCCAGCGCGCCGAGCTCTGGCGGCTGACCCGGGCCATGCCGAAGTCCGCGATCTTGGCCTTCCCGTCCGCCGATATGATCACGTTGGCGGGCTTCAAGTCCCGGTGCACCACGTCGCGCGCGTGGGCGTAATCGAGCCCCGCCGCGATCTGGTCGAGGAACGGCAGCGCCCGCTCGGGGGCAAGCCGCTCCTCCTCCGCCAAAAGGTCGTCGAGGGTCTGGCCGTCGGCGTACTCGAAGACCAAGTACACGCCCTTGCCGTGGCGCAGGACGGTGTGTATCTGCACGATGTTGGGATGGGAGAGCCCCGCCACCGTGCGCGCCTCGCGCAGGAACTCCTCGACCTCGCGCGGGTCCTCCGCGATCTCCGGCCGCAGCTTCTTCAAGGCCACGCGCCGGCGCAGGACGGTGTCGAAGCCCTCGTAGACCACGCCCATCCCTCCCCGTCCGATGGTCCGCAAGACCTGGATCTCGCCCAGGCCGCTGGGCG
>DATLOS010000016.1:0-3215 GCA_035536155.1 Elusimicrobiota bacterium | reverse complement strand
CGCCCCGTAGGGGCGCCGCGGCGCTGTGCCTGCTCGCTTGGACGGCGCGCACGGCGAGCCGCAAACGGATCTGGCGCGACGAGGCGAGCCTCTATCGCGCCGGGGTCGCGGAGGCGCCGCGCAGCCCTCGGATGCTCAGCGGCTTGGGGACGGTGCTCGACCGGGAGGGCCGCCGCCGCGAGGCCCGCGATTTGTACCGGCGAGCCTTGGAGTCCGATCCCGGCCACGCCCTCGCCGCCTACGACATGGGCAAGTCTTTTTTTGAGGAGGGGGACTTGCGCTCCGCCCGCGCGTGGTTCTCCCAGCTCGAGCGCGGCTCCCTCGCGGATCCGGACACCTTTTGCTTCCTCGGCCTCATCGCGGAGAAGGAAGCCCGCTACGGGGACGCGCTGGCCTACTACGCGCGGGCGCTGGAGCGCGATCCCTACCAGCTCGAGGCGCGCAGGAACGCGGGCCTCCTCCTGTATCGGCTGGGCGACGCGCGGGAGTCGCGGCGCCAGCTCGAGCTCTACCTGGAGGCGGCGCCGCCTCCCGCGGAGGCCGCCGAGGTCCGGGTCTTCCTCGAGAGGATCGTGAAGCCATGACCCGCCGGTTTTCGAGGCATCTTCAGCTCGGCTTCTTGGCGCTGCTCGGGCTGCTCCAACTGCAGGCCGTGCCCGGCCACTACCTCGGCGCCGAGCACGACGACGCGCAATACTTCCTGGCGGCGCACGCGCTCGCGCGGGGCGAGTACCGCCTGGGCATCGGGCCGGGGGAGCCGCCGCTGACGGACCTCACGCCCGGCTGGCCCGCGCTCCTCTCTCCGGCCGCGCTCGTCGGCGGCTCGCCCGGCGTCATGGAGCTCTGGGCCTGGGCCTGGCTCGTCCTCTGCGACGTCCTGCTCTGGCTCTGGCTCCGCCGCCGCTGGGGCGACGCCGCGGCGCTGGCGGGCGCCGCGCTCTTTGCCGCGAACCCGCTCATCCTCTCGCGCGCGGGTCTCCTGATGAGCGAGATTCCGGCGCTCGCCGTCGTGATGGGGCTCCTTCTCCTCATGGACGCCTCGCCCGCGCCGGGCGCGGCGGCCGGCCTGTGCCTCTCTCTTGCCTGGCTGATCCGGCCCGCGTCGATCGCGGCCTACCCCATGGCCGCGGCGCATTACGCGATGGGCTGGCGGGCGGCGCGGGGAGCGCAAGCCCGACGCCGCTGGCTGCGGCAGGCGGCGATCGCCGGAGCGTGCGCCGCCGCCGGCCCGCTCCTGTGGCGGGCGTGGGCGCGCTCGGTGGGGGGGGAGCTCTCCGAGGTCGGAGAGCTGGCGACGAGCTTCGGGGGTCGCGGTGCCGCGGCCGTCCTCTCCGTCGCGGCCTCGAACGCCTCGGCGGCCGCGGAGCTCCTGGGCCGGATTTCTCTCCCGCTGCTGCCGCGCGCGGAGCTCGCGGGGGCGGCGCGCCTCCTGGGGCTCGGCCTCGCGGCGGCCTGCGCCTGGGGACTCCTCCGGGACAAGCGCCGCTGCGGCCCCGCGCTATGGCTGCTGGCGGCGACGACGCTCATGCACCTCGGCTGGCCCTGGTGGTACGAGCGCTATCTCCTCGCTTTCTTTCCCGTCCTGATCCTGGGCTGGGGGGCGGCGCTTCCCGAGAAGACGCGCGCCTGGGTTCTCGCCGCGGCCGCGGCGCTCGCGTTCGCGGTCCAGGGCCGCGCCGTGACGGCGCAGGTTCCGCGCTCGGCCCCCGAGCTGGCGCCGGCGTACGCCTGGATCCGGGACAACACGCCGCCCCAGGCGCTTTTTGCCGCGCCCCTCTACTGCCGCGACGCCCTGTACGCCGCGCGGCCTTTCCTGCCCATGCCCCGGCCCGGGGAGGAGGGGGTGCGCGCCTTGGCCCGGCGCGGGGTACGCTACGTCCTGTGGCAGGACCCGGCGGACTTAGGCTCTGCCTTCGGCTCGGATTCCCCGTGGGAACGCGAGCTTTCGGCGTGGCGGGCCCGCCTGGAGCGGCCGCCCTTTCGGCAAGTCTACCGCCAGGCGGACGGCCTGGGCCGGGTCTTCGAGCTCGTCAACGTGACTAAAGTCACAGGCTTTTTAGGCGCGGTGAAATAAACTTGACATTGGTTGGACGCGGAGCTAAACTCTGCCCAGCGAGCGCAGTTGGCCAAGCGTACCGGAATCGAAAAACTTACTCCTTGATTCATCATACCGGTACAAAGGAGGGCAGACAAATGCGCACGCAGAAAATGGTCAAGTCGGCGAAAAGGGGTTTCACGCTCATCGAGCTGATGATCGTGGTAGCCATCATTGGTATCTTGGCGGCGATCGCCATCCCCAAGTTCGCTGAGCTGATCCGCAAGTCGAACGAAGGCGCGTCGAAGGGCAACCTGGGGTCCATCCGCTCCGCGTTGAGCATCTACTACGGAGACATGGAAGGACAGTATCCCACGGACCTGATGACGCTGACGAACAACGGCAAGTACCTGGCGACGATGCCCAACGCGAAGGCGCCGAACTACCACAACGACACGTCGTCTGTCGTCGGGCAGGTCTCGGCGAACGACGGCGCGGGCTGGTCCTACAACAACACGACCACGGATGCCAACTTCGGGGTGGTGTGGGTGAACTGCACTCACACGGACACGAAGGGCAGCTTGTGGACCACGTACTAAGGTCGTCCTAATCCAAAAGGGCGGGGCCGCCTTTCGGCGGCCCCGCCTGTTTTTTAAAGGAGCGCGCATGAAGGGGCGAAAAGGATTCTCGTTGATCGAGGTGGGCATCGCCGTGGTGGCGCTCGCGGTCGTCGCGAAGCTGTCCTACCCTACTTTTCTCGACATGCTCCGCAGGTCGCGGGAAAGGGACGGCAAGATGAACCTGGGGGCGATCCGCTCCGCGCTGTCTATCTACTACGACGACGTCAAGGCCTATCCCGCCGACGCGTCGCTGCTGACCCAGCGCCAGCAGTACCTGCTCTCCATGCCGCCCGCGCGCACGCCGAACTACCACCCGGACGACAACAAGATCGTCAACGCGGCGTCCGCCAACGACCGCGGCGGCTGGGTATACCAGGGCGACGCCGCGGCGGCGGACTTCGGCAAGGTCTTCGTCAACTGCACCCACACGGACTCCAAGGGCAACGTCTGGGCTTCCTACTGACCGGCCGATGCTGACGGCGATCTGGCTCGCGTTCGGCGCCTGCCTGGGCAGCTTCGCCAACGTGCTCATCCATCGCCTGCCGCGCGACAAGTCGGTC
>DATLOS010000015.1:0-2503 GCA_035536155.1 Elusimicrobiota bacterium | reverse complement strand
CCCGGCGGCGCAGGAAGGTCAGCAGGAGGTCGAACTCCTTGCGGGTGAGGGCGATGTGGCGCCCCTTGAACGAGGCCGTGCGCCCGAGGACGTCGAGGGTGAGGCCTTCCTCATGGAGGAGGTCCTTGAGCTCCTCCGGCGCGGCGTAGCGGCGCAGGAGCGCGCGCACCTTTGCCATCAGGACGCGGGGCGAGTAGGGCTTCACCACGTAGTCGTCGGCGCCCAGCTCCATCCCCTCGACCTGCGTGGTGTCGTCCTTGTGGACGCCCGACAGGAGCATGACCGGGATCGAGCGCGTGCGGGCGTTCTTCTTGAGCATCCGGCAGAGCTCGACGCCGCCCATGCCGGGCATGGAGACGTCGGAGAGGATGATGTCCGGCGGGGAGTCCACCGCCATGCGGTAGGCCTGGTCCCCGTCGGCCGCGGCCAGCACGCGGAAGCCCTCCTTCTCCAGCCGCCCCTTGAGCATCTGGCGGCCGTCCTCCTCGTCGTCGGCGATCAGTATGCGAACCATTCGTTCTCCCGCGGCCCGAGGCCGCCTTAAAACTCGCCCAGCAGGCGCCCGACCTGGGCCAGCAGCTCGGCCCTCTCCAAGGGCTTGCCCAGCAGCGCCGCCCCGCCGACCTCGAGATGCTTCAAGTAGCTCTCCTTGTCGGCGCAGGCCGTGACGAACAGCACCGGCGTCCCGGCGAAGCGCTCGTCCGCCCGGATGCGGGCGCAGAGCCGAAAACCGTCCGGCCCGGGCAGCCCGACGTCTAGTATTACCAAGTCCGGGTGCAGGAAGGGTAGCTCATCTTCCATCTCCTCTCCATCCCGCAGGGCCACCACGTCGTAGCGCTCGCGCAGCCAGCCCGCCACGATGCTCTGGAAGTCCGCATCATCGTCGACGAGAACCACGGTGCGCCGGCGACCCGCGGCCATGCTACCCCACGAGCTCGTAGCCGCTCTCGGTCGTCTGGAGCCGCCGCGCCTCCGCGCCGAGGTCCTCCCGAAGCCGCTGGACCGCCTTCACCAAGACGTGCTCCGCCGCGTCCTCGCCCCAGACCCCGCGCAGGAGGAGCTCCCGCCGGACCGGGCCTTCCGCCTCCATGAGCATCTGTAGGAGAGCGAAGCGCTTCGGGGGCAGCGTCGCCCGGAGCTTGTCGTCGATCCAGACGGTCCGGAATCGAGTGTCCGCGCGCATCGCCCCCTTGCGGATCTCGGCCGGGGTGGGCTTGCGCTTGGGATGCGTCTGCATGGCGACGTCGATGAGCGCGGACAGCTCCTCGGTGTCGATGGGCTTCTGCACGAACGCGACCGCCCCGAGCGCCTTGACCGACTTAGAGAGCAGGCGCTCCGGGTCGTTGTAGCCGGTTACCACGATGACGGGCACGAAGCGCGTCCGCGGGTCCGCGTGCATGCGCTCGATGACCTCCACGCCGCTCACCCCGGGCAGGATGAGGTCCAGCAGCACGATATCCGGGTCGAGGTCCGCTATCGTGGCCAGCGCCTCCTGCCCGCTGAAGGCGTGGTGCACCCGATGGCCCCTGGCGGATAGCGCGTCGCCGACGGCCTTCTGAAGCTCCGGATCGTCCTCGATGCAGAGTATTTTCGCCATGGTTCACTCCTTTTGCCGGCCGGGCAAGGTGATGAGAAACGTCGTCCCCTTTCCCGGCGCGCTGCGGGCGGTGATCATGCCGCCGTGCCGCTCCACGATCTTCTGGCAGATCGACAGCCCTATGCCGCTGCCCTCGTAGACCCCCATGGGATGCAGGCGCTGGAACGGCTTGAAGATCCGGTCCAGATACTTCTCTTCGAAGCCGATGCCGTTGTCGGCGACCGCGATCTCCACGAGCCCTCCCGCGAGCTTGCGCGACGAGATCGCGATCCGCGGGGCCTCCTCCGGACGGCGGAATTTGAGCGCGTTGGACAGCAGGTTCTGGAAGAGCTGGCGCATCTGCTCGGCGTCGACGCGCATCCGCGGAAGCGGCCCCACCTCCACCGCGCCCCCGGTCTCGGCGAGCCGCTCCTCGAGGTCCGCGAGGGCCTCCCGGGCCACCGCGTCGAGCGCCACCGGCTCGACGACGACTTGGCCGCGCATCACCTTCGAGAGCCGGAGGATCGCGTCGATGAGGTGGCGCATGCGCTGAGCGCTGCTCTCGATGCGGGCCAGGCTGTCCCGCGCCGCGGGCTCCAGCCGCTGCGCGCCCCCGCGAAGCCGCTCGGAGAAGAGCAGGATCTTGCGCAGAGGCTCCTGCAAGTCGTGCGAGGCGACGTACGCGAACTGCTCCAGCTCGACGTTGGAGCGCATCAAGTCCATCGCCTGGCGCGAGAGCGCCTCCTCCGCGATCTTGCGCTCCGCGATGTCCTTGACCCCGATCAGGAAGCCGTCGACCTCGCCGTCCTGATCGCGGAACGCGCTCGCGCTGCACAGCACCGGTATGACGCGCCCCGACTTCGTCGCCAGGCCCGCGTCGACGCTCTCCAGGCTCTCCCCCAGCGCCAGGGACTCCCGGGTCCTGGG
>DATLOS010000014.1:0-2743 GCA_035536155.1 Elusimicrobiota bacterium | reverse complement strand
GGCCCGGCGGCCCGGCGGCCCCGGCGCCCGCGCCGGGATCCCGGCGCGGCCCCGGTTCCCGCGCCGGAGGGCCCGCCCGGCGGGAGCGCCTCTGGCTCGAGCACGAGCGGCCCTGGGCTGGCGTGAACGAAGCGACAGGAGTCGCCACGAGCGCACCTGCCGTTGCGCTCGTAGTCGCGACAAAGCGCGTCAGCCATTCTTCCCTGCCGCTCGGAGCGGCCGGCGTCTGTCCTCCCTGATTGGGCCATTGGGTCGCCAGCCGCTTCTTCAAATACGGGGCGCCTCTTCGGCGCTCGGTAGCCGCAGGAACGGGCAGTCGGGGCAGAAGAAGGTGGCCCGGCCGGGCTTCCGCTGCAGGCTCGCGGCCCGCAGCTGCCACGCCCGCCCGGCCCACTCGGCCGCCGGCAGGGGGACCACACAGACGAACGCGGCGACGAGCGCGTCGGGCGGGACTAGCGCCAGAGCGTCGGCCAGGGCGGTGTGCAGGTGGATCTCGACCGGCCTGATCGCTCCGAGTCCGGCCTGCTGCGCAGGGCTCAGGTGCTCCGCGCCGCCGAGGGGGATCTCGAACAGCCCCTGGGAGGTGGTCGCCTGGATGACGCCGCCCGGCGCCTCCTTGGCCTCGGGCCCTGCCGCCCAGGGCGGGGCCTCTTTTGCGCCGAAGGCCCCGCCCCAGGCCGGCGCTACAGGGCCGGGCGCGGCGAGCGCCGCGCTTCCCGCCGCCTGCGGCCTGGCACCCGCCGAGGCGCGGCTCGCGCCCTCGGCGGCCCGCCCCCTGAAGCGCTCCGCGCTCTCAGCGACCCGCGCTCTGGCGCGCTCCGCGCTCTCGGCGACCCGCGCTCTGGCGCGCTCCTCGGCGCGCCTCTGCTGTCGGCATGCCATCTCTCGCCGCTTTTATGTGATGCCGGGACTTGTCCGGAGCGAGGTGCACCTCTGGTTGGTCGCGCTCGCCGCGCTGCTGGCCGCTCTGCTGGCCTGGGCGGCCGCCCGGCGACTGGCGCGGGGGCGATCGGCCGCGCCGGCCTACACGCCCGAGGCCATCCACCCCGCCAGTCTGCCTGCGGGTGGTTTTGGAGGCACTGCGCTGGACCCAGCATGATCCGGATCGCGCACCTCGCCGACATCCACATCCAGAACCGCCGGCGGGAGGAGTACCAGGCGGTGTTCGCCGAGCTCTACGCCGCCCTGCGGCGGGAGGCCCCGACGGTCATCGTCGTGGCCGGAGACGTCTTCGACGACAAAATGCGCGCCTCGGCCCACAACCTCGAGGACGTCGCCGCCTTTCTCGCGGCGCTGGCGGACGTGGCGCCGGTCGTCCTCATCCCCGGCAACCACGACACTGACGTCCAGCGCCCCGGCGCCCTGGACCTGCTCACCCCCCTGCTGGCCGACCACCGGCGCCTGCAGCCGCCGCGCCTCACCTACTGGCGCCACAGCGGCGTCTACGAGGCGCACGGCGTCGAGTGGCACGTGAAGGCGCCGGACGGCCCCCGCCCCGAGGGCGGCGGCGGCGGGCTCCCGCGGGTCTGCCTCTTCCACGAGGAGCTGAACGGCGCGCTCCTGCCGAACGGCCAGCGCCTGCGCGATTTCGCGCTCGCCCGCGGCGACCTGGCCGGGTACGACGCCGCCCTGGGCGGGCACATCCACCTCCGGCAGCTGCTGGGCGAGCGGATCGGCTACTGCGGCAGCCTCGTCCAGCAGAACATCGGGGAGCGCCACACCGGCCACGGGTTCGTTGTCTGGGACCTGCGCCCGAGCGCCGACCACGCGCCCTACCGGACGGCGCCGCCGAGGACCCGGGGCGTCGACGTTCCCAACCGGCTGGGCGGGTTCCTCCGCGTGGAGCTCGCGGCCGGCGGCGAGGACCTGACGGTCCAGCCGGCGCCGCTCGCCCCCCTCTACTGGGAGGTGGTCCACGACGCCCGCGCGCCCGCCGCGGCGGTCGAGGCGGCGGCGGCGGCCTACACCGCGCGGTTCGGGCAGGCGCCCCGCGCCGTGCGCCCGTGCTCCGGCCGGGGCCGCGACGCCAAGCTGGGGCCGGGCCTGCCCGCGCCGGGCCCGCCCGGCCCGCTCGCGCCGGCCTGCGCGCCGGAAGCCGCCGACCTGGCTGAGGCGCACGAGGCCTTCTCCTCCCCCGACGCGCACGCCGCGCTGATCCGCCGCATCCTGGGGGCCTCGGCGCGCACCGAGGCCGTCGTCGCCCTGCACGCCGACCAGTGGCGGGCCGCGCCCGCCCTCCGCGGGGCGCGGGTCCGGCTCATCCGCCTCGAGTTCGACAACCTCTACTGTTTCGGGCCGGGCAATGTCGTGGACTTCACACGCCTCGAGGGCGCGGTCAGCGGGACCGTCGCGCCGAACCACGCTGGCAAGTCGGCGCTGCTCGAGACCCTCCTCCTGGCCCTCTTCGAAGAGCACCCGCGCGCGGCGACGAAGGCCGAGGTCATTCGGGTGGGGGCCGCCTCCTGCCGCCTCGCGCTGGACTTCGAGGTCGACGGCCGCCGGGGCCGGATCGAGAAGGCGTTCGGCCGCTCCAAGGGCCGGGCGACCTGCCGCCTGACCTACGCCGGCGAGGACCGCAGCCAGGGGGACGCCCCGGCGACCCTCCGCGAGGCTCGGGGCCTGCTGGGCTCGGCCGAAGCGGCCCTCGCGACCAGCGTTCAGCTCCAGGGAGCCGAAACGAGCTTCGTCACCGCTCGCCCTCTCGAGCGGCGGCGGCTCCTCGCCGCCGCGCTTGAGCTCGGGC
>DATLOS010000013.1:0-4427 GCA_035536155.1 Elusimicrobiota bacterium | reverse complement strand
AGATCCTGAACGTCCTCGCGCCGGAGTCCTACAAGCTGGGGTTCATCAAGGGCTCCAAGCGGATCCCGCTCGCCGAGCTCGAGGAGCGCGTCGGCGAGCTCGACAAGTCCAAGGAGGTCGTGACCTATTGCGCCAACGCCGGCTGCGACGCGTCGCGCAAGGCCGCGGAGCTCCTGGCGGGCGAGGGCTTCAAGGTGAGCGCCTACGAGGGCGGCATCGAGGAGTGGACGAAGGCGGGCCTTCCCACCGAGTAGGGCCGCCGCGACTTGAGCCGAAAACCGGGGGGCGCGCGAGCGCCCCCCGGCCTTTTCGGTTCCGGCCGCCATCAGCCGACGAGGACGCCGCGCAGGGCCTCCTGGAGGTTCCGCTCGGCCCGGGCCCAGTCGAGGTTCTTGAAGTACGCGTCGATGTAGTCCGGGCGCCCGGACGCCCCCCAGTCGACCATGTAGGCGTGCTCCCAGACGTCCAGCACCAGGATCGGCGCGCAGCCGGCGGGATGGCCGTCGTGGTGGAGGGTGATCCAGTGGTTGCTCAGCAGGCGGCGGTGGGGGTCGCAATAGAGGATCGCCCAGCCCACCCCGCGCATCTTGGCGATGCCCGTGAACTCCTTTTTCCAGTTCTCGAAGCCGCCGAAGGACTTCTTGAGCTGCTTCATGAGCTCGCTGCCCTCGTGGAGCGCGGGCTGGCCGGCGCGCAGGAGCTCGAAGTAGCGCTCGTGCAGCGTCATGCCGTTGTACTCGAAGCCGAAGCGCCGCTTGAGCTCGGCGAACTCGGGGCCGAAGTCGCCCTTGGCGGCGAGGGCGGCGGTCTTCTGCGCCAGCGCGTTGACGTTCTTGACGTAGCCCTCGTAGAGGGTCCAGTGCTGCGAGATCTGCTCGGCGCTGATGCCGTCCAGGCCGCGGGGCCGGAGCTCCTGATGAACCTGGTAGGGCTCCTGGGTTGTCTCGTTCATGGAAAGTTCTCCTGGGTGCGCAAACGACTCCACTCCAGCATACGCCGGACGGGCCGCCGCGGGCCATGGAGGCCCTGTAAGCCTTTCGTGCCGGAGCGGCCCACGCCGCGCTCGCAAAAGCTTTACGGCGCCTCCATGTGCAAGGGCGCGGCCGCGGAATAGAATCGTCCCCGACGCTGAGAGGCTGGGGTTTCAACGGAGGAGCTATGGCAAAGACGCAGGAGGCGACCAGGTCGCAGGCCGCCACGGACGAGGTTTCGATCGATTATCCGCAGGAGATGGAGTGCATCTCGTCGCCGACCTACACGTTCCGCATCGCGGTCGAGGACGGCGAGCGGGTGGAGGTCTCGATCGACGATTCCGACTGGCAGACGTGCCGGCACTCGGGCGAGTACTGGTGGTTCGATTGGCAGGGCTACGCCGCCGGCCGCCACGGGATGGTCGCGCGGGTCTGGACCCGGGAGGGGCGGGCGCTGAAGTCGAAGATCCGCCGCTTCAAGGTCTACCCGGCCAGCGGCAACTGAGGCGCTCCATGCCCCCTCCGGCGCCAGCCGGGGGGGGCGCGGCCGCCGGAGCGGGAGGAGCTATGCGAATGAAAGCATTGGGCGTTCTCGCGGCGCTGTGGGCCCTGTCGGGTCCGGCGCGCGCCGAGACGGGGGCCGCGGCCCTGCACGCCACGAGCACGGGCACGCGGGTGTCGGGGAGCGTCCTCTTCGAGGACACGAAGGGGGGGCTCAAGGTGCGCGCCAGCTTGGTGAACGTGCCCGCGGGCACCTACGCCTTGCACATCCACGAGTTCGGCAGCTGCGACGACGCGGGCAAGGCCGCGGGCGCGCACTACAACCCCAAGGACGCTCCGCACGGCTTCCTCCCCAAGGACGGGGGGAAGAAGGCGCACGCGGGGGACATGGGGAACATCCAGGCCGCCGCGGACGGGACCGCCTCTCTCGAGCTGGTCCTGCCCGGGGTCTCGCTCTCCTCGGGGAGCGGGCCCCACGCGGCGGGGCGCGCGGTGATCCTGCATGAGAAGCCCGACGATTTCAGCCAGCCGGCCGGAAACGCGGGCGAGCGGATCGCCTGCGGCGTCATCGCCGTCACGGGCAAATAGGCGCGGGGCGCGGGCGGCGGGGCTGGCCTTGGCGCTCGCGGCCTGCCGGCCCTGCGCCGCGGCCCCCGAGCGCGTGCCCTGCCCCCAGCTCCTCTTCGTCGGGCCGGGCGCGCCCGCCTTGAGCGACGTGGAGCGCAAGCTGGTCTGCGGCGACCCGCGCACCGAGGGCTGGAAGCAGGTCCCCTTGAACCAGGCCGAGTACCTCCTGCGGGCGTTCCTCCAGGCCCGGGGCTACCTGGAGCCGCGCTTTCGCCGGAAGGGCGCCTACCTCGAGGTGGACGTCGGAGAGCGCACCACGGTCGAGTCCATCACCGCGCGGGGCCTGCCGCAGGCGATCGACCCGAGCAAGCTGCGCAAGCTCCGGGGCGCGGCGCTGACCCCGCGCCAGCTCGACAAGATCAAGTCGGCGCTCTTCGACGCCCTGCAGCACCGGGGCTACGCCTGCCCCAAGATCGAGATGTCGGGCTACGCGGACACGGGGCTGGTCGTGGCCGACGTCGCCCCGGGGCCCCTCTACCGGGTCCCCGAGGTCCAGGCCGGCGAGCTCAAGGGCGCCGATCCCCGCGTCTCGGCGCGCTACGAGGCCTTCCGCCGCGGCGGGCCCTTCGACATGCGCCTCTTCAACCTCACCGCCGAGCGGGCGCTGGCCGACGGCCTTTTCGTGAGCGCCTATTACGACGTCTCCTGCTCCAGCGCGGGGCTCGCGATCGCCCAGCGCGTGGTCGAGGGAAAGCCGCAGGTCTACAAGGCGGGCGTCGGCTTCGACACCGAGTACCTGGCCATCGGCAAGGCCCAGTGGCGGAACTCGCGGATCGGCCCCGCCGCCGACAGCCTGCAGGGCTCGCTATTTGCCTCCTACCGCGAGCAGTCGGCCGAGACGTCGATGCAGGTCTACCCGAGGGCGGAGTCCCGGCTCCACCTGGCGCCCAAGGGCACCTACAAGCGCCTCAACGAGGTGCAGTTCGAGTCCCTGAACGCGGAGCTGGCGCTGCCGCCGGCGATGAGCTGGGAGAGCCAGGAGCTCCGGCTCGACGTCTCCGCGGGGCCCGCCTTGGACCACGTGCGCACCATCCGGGGTCCGGGCGCGCCCCGGGACACCTTCTTCGCCTTCGACACCGCGGTGGACGTGAAGGACCACATGCTCGAGTACTACGCCGGCAACCCGCGCGCGGGCTGGCGGACGTCGTTTGCCTCCTCGTCGCGCATGGCGGGGACCTACTCGAGCCTCACCGCGCACCGCTTCTCGGGCGAAGGCGAGGCCCTCTGGAACCTGGGCAACTACGACCCGCCCCTGGCGGTGCTGGGCACGCGCTGGTCCGCGGGCACGATCTACGTCAACGACCAGGCGGCCGCCCTGCAGCAGCTGCCCCCGGAGAGCCGCTTCTACCTGGGGGGCGACTCGAACCTGCGGGGCGCGGCGCGCAAGGAGCTCCCCGGAGACGACGCGGGCTTCTTCACCGCCGTGTACGACGGGCTGGAGCTGCGCATGGGCGACGTGCTGCCCTACGGCATCGAGCCGCTGGGCTTCGTGGACGCCGCCATGGGCTCGCGCCGGGGCTTTCGTCTCGACCCGGACGTCTACTGGTCCCCGGGGGCGGGCCTGCGCTGGCGCCTGCCTCTGGGCTCCATCCGCGGGACCTTGGCGCGCGGCCTCGTCTGGCATCGGGACCCGGGGGCGCCTCCCCTGCAGAAGCCCCACTGGCAGCTCTTCTTCAGCTTCGGGAGGGAGTTTTGAGGAAGGCTCTGTGGACCGTCGCGGCGGCGGCGCTGGGGCTCGCCGCGCTCGCTGCGCTCGTCGTCTGGGCCCCCGGGATACTGCTCAATTCCCGGAGCGCGGCCTGGGCTCTGCGCGTCCTCGCCCGCCGCCAGCATCCGAGCTGGCGGGACCTCGTCGTCGAGGTCCGCTCGGCCGACCTCCGGAACAAGGCGTTCCACGTCCGCGTGGAGGATTTTTGCTTCGCGCCGGAGCGGGGGCCCGTGCGCGGCTGCTTCGAGCGCCTCGAGCTGCGCGGCCACGCGCGGCTGGGCGCGGGCGGGCTGCGGCTCACGGAGCTCTCGGTGGCGCGGGCGACCGGCGGCCGGCTCCGCGTGGAGCGGGCCCGGCGAGCCGCCGGCAAGAGCGCATGGAAGGGATTGCCGGCGCCGCTTCGCGGCGCCAAGCTGGGGGCGGTCGAGATCGAGCTGGTCCAGCTGGTGGTCGCGTCGCCGGGAAAAACCGCGCGGGCACGGGGCCGCCTGAGCAAGCGCTCCGGCTTGGGGGAGCCCCTCATCCTCGAGGCGTCGCTCGAGACGTCGTCGGCTCGCTACCGGGGCCGGCTGCGGGCGGTCTCGGACGTCTTGGACGGGAGGGAGCCGAGCTACGCCGAG
>DATLOS010000012.1:0-2379 GCA_035536155.1 Elusimicrobiota bacterium | reverse complement strand
CCACCACATGGGGGTTTCGCTGGGGGTGGTGATCGGCGGCGGCAACATCGTGCGGGGCACGCAGGCGAGCCGGCAGGGGATGGACCGCGTGCAGGCCGACTACATGGGCATGCTGGCGACGATCATCAACGCGCTGGCGCTCCAGGACTCCCTGGAGGACATGGGAGTCCCGACGCGGGTGCAGACGGCGATCGAGATCTCCAAGCTCGCCGAGGCCTACATCCGCCGCCGCGCGATCCGCCACCTGCAGAAGAAGCGCGTGGTGATCTTCGCGGGCGGCACCGGCAACCCGTACTTCACCACCGACACCGCCGCGGCCCTGCGCGCGGTGGAGGTCGAGGCCGACGCGGTGCTCAAGGCCACCAAGGTCGACGGCGTCTACACCGACGACCCGGTGCGCAACCGCAGCGCGCGAAAGCTCAAGGCCGTGACCTTCATGGACGCGATCAAGCAGCGCCTGCGCGTGATGGACACCACGGCGCTGACCTTGTGCATGGAGAACCGCATGCCCATCGTCGTCTTCAACCTGCGCGTGAAGGGCAACATCGCCCGCGCCGTCAGCGGTGCCGACGTCGGCACCCGCATCGCCGAGAACTAGGAGCCCCCATGGACCCCAAAGCCAAGGCCGAAGCCGGGATGAAGGAGCGCATCGGCAAGCTCCGCCAGGAGCTCATGACCGTGCGCACCGGGCGCGCGAATCCGCTCATGCTCGAGGCGGTGAAGGTCGAGTACTACGGCCAGCTCGTGCCTTTGAAGCAGGTGGCCGCGGTGGCCGTGCCCGAGGCGCGCATCATCGAGCTGCGTCCCTGGGATCCGGCCGCGCTCGAGGCCCTGGAGAAGGCGATCCAGAAGGCGGACCTCGGCGTCCAGCCCCAGAACGACAGCAAGGTCCTGCGCCTGATATTTCCCACCATGACCGAGGAGCGGCGCAAGGACGTGGTCAAGGCGGTGGGCAAGCTCGGGGAGGAGTTCCGCGTCGCCGTGCGCAACCTGCGCCGCGACGCGCTCGAGGAGCTCAAGAAGACCGCCAAGGACCAGAAGATGCCCGAGGACCGGCAGAAGGCCGCCGAGGGCGAGATCCAGAAGCTGACCGACTCCTTCGTGGGCCAGATCGACCAGATCATCGCGGAAAAGCAGAAGGAAGTCACCACCGTCTGATGTCCAAACCCGCGGCGGGACACGCCGCCACGGCCGAGGCGGGGCTCGATCCCAAGCGCATCCCCCGCCACGTCGCCATCATCATGGACGGCAACGGCCGCTGGGCCAAGGCCCGCGGCCTGCCTCGCACCGCGGGCCACAAGGCCGGAGTGGACTCGATCCGCGACGTGGTTCGCGCCGCCAGCGACCTGGGCGTGGAGGCGGTCACGCTCTACGCCTTCTCCACCGAGAACTGGCTGCGCTCCAAGGCCGAGGTCGAGTTCCTCATGGGCCTGGTCTCCTGGGGCCTGCGCCGGGAGACGGCGGAGCTCGACAAGAACCGCGTGCGCCTGATGGTCTCCGGCCGGGTCGAGGCCCTCTCGGCCTCGGTGCGCCGGGAGTTCGAGCGGACCAAGAGCCGGCTCGCGGACAACGACGGCCTCGTCCTCAACCTCGCCTTCAACTACGGGGCCCGCGCCGAGATCGTGGACGCGGTGAACGCCCTGATCCGGGAGGGCGCCAAGAGCGTGACGGAGGAGGACATCTCCCGCCACCTCTATACGGCGGGCCTCCCCGATCCCGACCTCCTCATCCGCACCTCCGGGGAGATGCGCATTTCGAACTTCCTCCTCTGGCAGATCGCCTACTCCGAGATCTACGTCACCTCCACGCTCTGGCCCGAGTTCCGCCGCGCCCACCTGGTCGAGGCCATCGCCGATTACCAGAAGCGCGAGCGGCGCTTCGGCGGCGTCTGATGCTCCTGCCCCGCGTGCTCACGGCGGCGGTCGGGATCCCGCTGTTCCTGTACGTGATCCATCTGGGCGGCTGGCCTTTCCTATTTCTGTGCGCGGGGTTGGCGCTCCTCGCCTTGCACGAGTACGCCACCGTGCTCTGGCTGGGCGGGCGCGGGGTGCAGCGCTACCTGGTGTGCGTCCTGGGCACGGCCCTGGCTCTCTGCGTCGGCGTCTCGGGCCCGGCCTTCCCCGCAGCGCCGGGCCTGAGCTCGGCGGCCGTCTCTTTGGTCGTGCTGGCGGCGATGCTGCGGGAGCTCATCCGCTCCGAGCACTCGCTCGACCGCGCCGCGCTCACGATCCTGGGCGCGCTGTTCATCGGCTGGCCGCTCGGCCACGTCGCTCTCCTGCGCCAGCGCGCGCCCGGGGGCGAGGGCCTGGTCTATCTCCTATTTGCCTGCGTCTGGGCCACGGACACGCTGGCCTACGCGGCGGGGCGAGCCTTCGGCCG
>DATLOS010000011.1:0-4458 GCA_035536155.1 Elusimicrobiota bacterium | reverse complement strand
CCAGGGCGCCGCGGACGGCTTCCCGCGGGAGCGCCTGCGCGTCGAGCAGCGCGTCATCGACGAGGCGGACTGCGTGATCGCGGAGTGCCCGCAGGACGAGGAGGACCTCACCACGCTCTACCGCGCCGACGCGCGCCGGATCGCGCAGATCCCATGCGGCTACGACCCCGAGGAGATGCACCCGGTCGCCAAGCGGCTGGCGCGCCGGATCGCCGGCCTTCCCGAGAACGGCAGGCTCCTCCTCCAGCTCGGACGGCTGGTGCCGCGCAAGGGCGTCGACAACGTCATCCGGGCGCTCGGGCGCCTGGTCCACGACCATCGCCTCGACGCGCGGCTGGCGATCGTGGGCGGCGCCTCCGAGGCCCCCGACGACCAGGCCACTCCCGAGATCGAGCGTCTGCGCTGCGTCGCCAAGCGCGAGCGGGTCGAGAGCCGCGTCCTATTCCTCGGGAGAAAGGCGCGCGAGCGCCTCAAGTACTACTACAGCGCCGCCGACGTATTCGTCAGCACGCCGTGGTACGAGCCCTTCGGCATGACCCCGCTCGAGGCCATGGCCTGCGGCCGGCCCGTCGTGGGCAGCGACGTGGGGGGCATCAAGTCCACCGTCGCGGACGGCCGGACGGGGCACCTCGTGCCCGTGGACGACCCGCGGGCCTTGGCGGCCGTCCTGGCCAGGCTCTACCGCCACCCGCTGCGCCTGCGGAGCCTGGGACGGCGCTCGCTGCGCCGCGCGGCGCGCTTCACGTGGACGCGCGTGACCGACGCGGTGGAGAAGGTGTACGAGGAAATCCTGAGCCATGGAAAAATCCCGACGAGCCGTATTTATCGATAAGGACGGCACCCTCCTGGTGGACGTCCCTTACAACGTGGCGTCCGCGCGCATGCGCCTCATGCCGGGCGCGGCGCCGGCGCTGGCGGCGCTGCAGCGCGCCGGCTGGGCGCTGTTCGTGGTCTCGAACCAGCCCGGCGTCGCCCGCGGAGTCTTCCCCGAGACCGCGCTCGCCGCCGTCGAGGAGCGCCTCCGCGGCCTGCTGGCCGAGAGCGGCGCCGAGCTCGCCGGCTTCTATTATTGCCCCCACGACCCGGCCGGAGTCGTCCCCGCCTACGCGGTCTCCTGCGATTGCCGCAAGCCGCAGCCGGGACTGATCTTGCGCGCCTGCCGGCGTCACGGGCTCGAGCCCGCCGACTGCTGGCTCGTCGGCGACATTCTCGACGACGTGGAGGCCGGACGCCGCGCGGGCTGCCGCGCGATCCTTCTCGACAACGGGCACGAGACCGAGTGGCGCCGGGAGCCCCTGCGCGCGCCCGAAGCCGTCGCCGCGGACCTGCCCGAAGCCGCCCTGCATATCCTGACGGCGCCATGAACGCCTGGTCTCGCGCCCGGGAAGTCCTTTGCGTCCGCCTCGACAGCATCGGGGACGTGCTCATGACGACGCCCGCCATCCGCGCCCTCAAACGGGCAGTCCCGCGGCGGCGGATCACGCTTCTCACGTCCCCGGCCGGCGCCGCGGCCGCGGCCCACGTGCGCGAGATCGACCGGGTGTGGCCCTACGCGGCGCCCTGGATGAAGCCGGGGGAGCGGGCCTCCTCGCCCGCCCAAGACCGGGCCTTTCTCGCCCGCCTGCGCGCGGCGGGCTTCGACGCCGCCGCGATCTTCACCGTCTACACGCAGAGCCCCCTGCCCGCCGCCCTGGCCTGCCACCTCTCGAGCATCCCCCTGCGCCTGGCGCACTGCCGGGAGAACCCTTACGGCCTGCTCACGGACTGGGTCCCCGACCCGGAGCCCCAGCGCCTCGTCCGCCACGAGGTGCGGCGCCAGCTCGACTTGGTCTCGGCGGTGGGCGCCGGGCCCGAGGACGAGGCCCTCTCGCTGCGCGTGCCCGCGCCCGCCCAGCGGCGGGTGGCGCGGATCTTGGCGGAAGCGGGCTTGGCGGACCGAAAGCCATGGGTCCTGGTGCACCCCGGCGCCTCGGCCCCGTCGCGCCGCTACCCGGCCGAGGCGTTCGCGGCCGCCGCCGCGGAGCTCTCGAGGCGCCTCGGAGTGGGCCTCGTCTTCAGCGGCTCCGGCGAGGAGAGGACGGCCGTCGACTCCATCCTCGAGCGCGTCCCCCGGGGCCGGGCTCCCGTCGTGTCCTTGGCCGGCAAGCTCGACTTCGCGGGCCTGGCCGCCTTGGTCTCTCGGGCCAGCGTCCTGGTCTCCAACAACACCGGTCCCGCCCACATCGCCGCCGCGGTGGGCACCCCGGTGGTGGTGCTCTACGCGCTGACCAACCCCCAGCACGCCCCCTGGGGAGTCGCCTCCCGGGTCCTTTACCACGATGTCCCTTGCCGCTTCTGCTACAAGAGCGTCTGCCCCCAGAAGCATCACGACTGCCTCCGGCTCGTCGAGCCGTCGGCCGTCTTCGAGGCGACGCGCCAGCTTCTCGAGGAGGTGCGCCGATGCGAGTCTCGATCGTGATCCCGACGTTCCGGCGGCGGCGGCTGCTGGAGCGCTGCCTTTCGGCTTGCCTGACCCAGACTCTCCCGGAAGAGGTTTACGAGATCGTCGTCTGCGACGACGCTGGGGAGGGCGATCTGCCCTTCGCGGTGCGCAAGGCCGGGGAGCGCTTCGGCCGCTTCGACCTGCGCTGCCTGCGCCCCGGCGAGAGCCGCGGCCCCGCCGCCGCGCGCAACCGGGGCTGGCGCGCGGCGTCCGGGGAGATCATCGCCTTCACCGACGACGACTGCATCCCCGCCTTCGACTGGCTCGAGGAGGGCCTGCGCGCGATGGAGGGCCTGGACGCCGCGCAGGGGCGCATCGTCGTCCCGCTCGCGCGCCGGCGGCCGCGGGACTACGAGCTCAACGTCGCCCGCATGGAAGGCGCGCAATGCGCGACCGCCAACTTCTTCTGCCGACGCGAGGCGCTGGAGCGGGTGGGGGGCTTCGACGAGCGCTTCCGGACCGCGTGGCGCGAGGACAGCGACCTCTACTTCTCCCTGCTCGAGCGCGGCTTGCGGGTCGGCCGAGCCCACGGGGCCGTGGTCGTGCATCCGGTGCGGCCCGCGCCCTGGGGCGCGGGCCTGCGCCTGCAGCGCAACAACTTCTACGACGCGCTGCTGTTCAAGAAGCACCCGGCGCTCTACCGCGAATGGATCGGCGGCCCGCCGTGGGACTACTACCTCGCCGTCCTCTGCCTCGCCGCCGGGGGGCTGGGCTGGCTTCGGGGCGTGCCCGGGCTGCGCTGGGGCGCGGCGCTGTGGGCGCTGTGGACCGCGGCCTTCTGCCTGCGCCGCCTGGCTCCCACGAGCAAGGCCCCGAGCCACGTGCTGGAGATGGCGTGGACTTCCGCCGCCATCCCGTTCTGCTCCGTCTTCTGGCGCCTGCGCGGAGCGGCGGGATTTCGCACCGTATTCTTCTAGGAGGGACACCATGATCACCTTGGGAATCAACGCGGCGTTCCACGACCCGGCGGCCTGCCTGGTCAAGGACGGACGGGTGCTCGCGGCGGCCGAGGAGGAGCGCTTCAACCGGGTCAAGCACGGCAAGCGTCCGATCCCCTTCTCCGCGTATGAGCTGCCCTTCCACGCCATCGACTTCTGCCTGGCCGAGGCGGGGCTGGCGCTGCGGGATGTCGACCAAGTCGGCTACTCCTTCGACCCCTATCCTCTCCTCGACGCCCCGGATGCGGCGACCGTGCCCCTGCCGGTCAAGCCGGGAGCCGTCCGGCCCAAGGAGGCCTGGGGCTCGCCCTGGGACCCCCTGTTTCTCTGCTACGTGCTCAACGCCCCGATGCAGCTCATCGACGGAGCCCCGCATCACCTGGAGAAGCGCTTCAAGGGCGCCACGCCCGAGCGCCCGCGCTGGACGTTCGTGCGCCACCATCTCGCGCACGCCGCCAGCGCCTTCCACGCCTCGCCCTACGAATCCGCCGCCGTGATGACCTTGGACGGGAGGGGGGAAAATACCACGACCTCCTACGGCCTGGGGGAGGGGACATCCCTGCGGCTCTTGGGGGAGGTGGGGATGCCGCACTCCCTCGGCCTCCTATATGAGGAAGTCACGGAGTACTTGGGCTTCCTGCGCTCCTGCGACGAGTACAAGGTCATGGCCCTGGCCTCCTACGGCAGGCCGCGGTTCGCCTCGGCTTTCCGCGAGTTGATCCGCCCCGGCGACAAGGGAAGCTACACGGTCGAGGCCGCCCGGCTGGTGGAGCGCTTCGGGCCGCCGCGCCGGAGAGGGCAGCCGCTCGAGCCGCGGCACTTCGATCTCGCCCGCTCCCTGCAGGACGCCCTGGAGGAGGCCGCGCTGGGCCTCGCCCTTTGGCTTAGACGGGAGTCCGGGGAGGCCCGCCTCGCCTTGGCGGGAGGCGTGGCGCTCAACTGCGTCATGAACGCGCGCCTGCGCGACAGCGGCATCTTCGAGAGCGTCTGGGTCCAGCCCGCCGCGGGCGACGCCGGCACGGCGCTCGGGGCCGCGCT
>DATLOS010000010.1:0-3247 GCA_035536155.1 Elusimicrobiota bacterium | reverse complement strand
CGCTTCTAACGATGCTGTTTGCGTTGGGGACGCGGCCGGTCCGCGCCGAGTCGCGCGACGAGATGCGCGACGCTCTCTCGGCGGCGCCTCCTCCCGTTGTCGTGGGGGCGGTGGCCCCGTCGGCTTCCGCGCTCGACGCCGCGGCGCAGCCCAGGCGTCCGCGCCCCGCGCCCGCGCCCGGCGGGCCCGCCGTCCGCGAGGAGTCGGCTCTGGAGACGGGACGAGAGGGCCTCGCGCGCGCGCAGTGGGACACGGCTCAGCGGTATTTGGAAGGCCGCGGGGTCCCGCGCGACGAGGAGAAGGCCTTCTATTGGATGCGTCAGGCCGCGGCGCAGGGCCACGAGGAAGCCCAATGGAAGACGGGCTGGATGTATTTCCACGGCGTCGGCGCGCGGCCCAGCAAGGCGCGCGCGGTATATTGGTATTACCAGTCGCTCAAGCAGCGGGTCCTGGGGGAGCGCTTCGGCGACTCCTTGCGCGCCGCCGAGGGCGCGGCCCGGCGCGCGTACCTGGGCGTCGAGCCGCGCGCCCAGCGCTTCTCCGAGGACCTCCCGCGGCGGGCCCGGGCTCTGCCCTCTTTCCTGCGGCGCCTCGCCTCGAGCGCGCGCGCCTGCGCGGCGGACGCGGCGCGGGGCTGCCGGCGGATCGGCGCGGTGATGTGGCGCGAAGGCCGCGCCGCTTTCCAAGGCGCGCGATGAGGCTGGCGGCGCTGTCTCTGCTTCTCCTCGCGCCGGCGGCGGCGCGGGCCGGCGACGCGGGGGCCGTGGCCAAGTCGACGGCACCCAGCACAGGTGCGGCGCCCGCCACGGGCGCCGTAGCTCAGTCCACGGCGGCCGTCGTCGCCTCGACGGCGCCGGCGCGGCCGCCTCAGGCCGCTCCCCCCGCGGCTGCGCCGCCGCAAGCCGTCGCCCCCGCGGCTCCGGAGGCGGCGAAGAAGAATCCTCGCGGCGGACCGCTCGATGCTCCGCCCCCGGGCGCCTTTCTGGCGGCGCGGGGCTGGGATCGGGTCGAGTTCTCCAACGACTCCTCGGAGCCGGTCGTCCTCCGGGTCTACTCCCACCTGCCCAACGGGAAGTGGCGCCAGGTGCGCTTCGCCCGCGATCGCACGCCGCGGCCCCGCTTCTTCTCCAGAAACTCCCCGCCGGGAGAGATGGAGTTCCCTCTGTCCGCCGGCGATCGCGTGGGCTGGCTGCGCGTCAGCCGCGCCGATGAGGCCTTCGAGGTCGTCGATCGCGCGGGCGAGGACATCTCCGATCATTTCCGCTTCCGCGCCGATCGTCCGGTGGTCTCGATCACGACGCCGGACTCCTACAAGCCCGCGCCCTCGAGTTCGTCTACGCGCAGGGAGCCGGCTCCGGCCGGCGGCGAGCCGGCGCCCGGAGCCGAGCTCCCCCCGGGCCCCGAAGCGCCCGCGCGCGATTAGTTCACCCGCTGGGAGCCGTTGACGTCGAACGTCGCCCAGGAGTCGCTCATCCACGTGAGGCGGATGCGGCTCAGGCGCCCCTCGTCGTCGTAGACGAAGCGGACGTCGTCGATGGCGCTCACGAGGCGGGGAGAGAAGTCGAGGCGGCCGATGTACAAAGGCTCTCCCCGCGCGTTCTTCCTGCGCCCATCGAAGAGGTAGGCGTTGGTCTTCCCGTACACCTCGACGATGCGCGAGCCGTCGTCGCTGTAAAACAAGAGGCGCGGCGTGGCCGCCACGGACGCCGGAACGTCGTGGCCCGGCGGCAGCCGGTTCGGGGTCAGGACGGCGCCCTTCCGCTCCCGTGCGGCCCGATCGTGCTCCTTGGCGTTGGCCTCGAGGTACTGGTAGCGGTAGTAGACCCCGTCTTGGTATAGATGCACGTCTTCGGGCCGCGCCGGATCCTGATACCACCAGACGCCGTTGGCGTCCGCATAGAGCCAGCGGCCGTTGGCCGAATCGAGCCACCAGACCCGGCCCTCGTGGTAGCGCATCCAGTGTTGGGCGAGTCCTTTCACCCGGACGCGGTCCACGTCGCCCCACGGGTTGTCGTCGGCGCCGAAGCCGTACCAGTGAGCTTTCCCGTCGTAGAGGTGGACGTATTCGACGCCGTTGTAGCTGTCTTTCTCGTAGCCGGGGGACTTCCCGCTCTCATGGCCCGCGAGCGCGCGCAGGATCGAGACCGGGGAGCCGCGTCCGTCCAGGCTCGGCGGCCGCGAATCCGGATAGGTTCGCAGCGTCTCGCCGCCCGCCAGCTTGGGCGCCGCGGAGATGATTTTCTCCGCCTTCCGGAAGGGCGAAGGCACGGGCAATTGTCCCCAATACCATTCGTCCGGGCGGGTAAGGACAGGGAGGACGGGCGGCGCGGGCACCGGCGGGATCTGCCGCGCCGGCTCCAACTTCTCGTTTTCCTTGAGGAGCTCCCGGGCGGCGTCGAGGAACCGCGACAACGGGGTGTCCTCCGAGGCGCTCGAGCTCGGGGCCGGGGCGGGCGGGGCCTTCGGCGCCGGGCTGGAGGAGCCGGCGTCGCCGGAGGAGCCGAGCTTGACCGGGGGCTGGAACTGCTGGAACGAGTCGGGCGGTCCTTGCGGCGGCAACTGCTGCGGCCTGGGGCCCGGAATCAGGTGCGGCAGGCGCGGCTGCCCGGGGATGTGGCCCTGGCCGGGGGTGTGGATGATCTGGCTATTGGCCGTGCTCCCGGCCAACGGAAGCAGGAGGCTGGCCGCGAGGAGCACCGCGGCCGCGCGGCGGAAGAGGGACGGCGGGCGGCGGGAGGCCCCGTCGAACAAGGCCCCGGATCCGGGCGATGCGCCCGTTTCGGCGGGCTTGGCCGCGAGGCCGAGCGTCCCCTTCAAGGAGTCGAGGACGCGCGCGGCGCGCGCGCCGGCGGGGGCGGTTTTTTCGGCCTCAGGGGCCGCCGCGGGTTCGGCGGAGCCGGGAACGCCCGGCTGCGCCGCGGACGCGGCGTCGATCGGGCTCTCCGGGGAAGCCGGGGCGCCGGCCGCCGCGCCGGCCGCCGCGACGGGCGTCTGCGCGCCCGCTTCCGCGGAAGCCGGCGCAGGCGTCGCCGGCGCGAGGTCCGGAAGGATGCCGCTTATAAAGGAGGAGCGGGCCGCCGGGGAGAGCTGCGCGCCGGCCTGCATGTCCGCGCCCACGGCGGGCGGGGCAAGGTGGACCGCCGCGGGAGCCCCCGGCGCCGCCCCCGGGCGCGAGACCGCCGCCCAGAGAGGCGCCGCCTGCCCCGCCGCCAGCACGGCGCTCAGGGCCGCGCAGACCGCCGCCTTC
>DATLOS010000009.1:0-2383 GCA_035536155.1 Elusimicrobiota bacterium | reverse complement strand
TAGGTCGCCGATAGGCGCGCCTCCGCGGGGCGGGAGGCGGAGGCCTTGGGATCCGCCAAGGCGCGCAAGGTTTTCGTCGCGGGAGGGAGGCGTTCGGCCTGGGCCTCTTCGCGCGAGGGCGCGGACGCGCCCGGCGCGGGGGAAGGCGGCGCCTGGTAGGGAAGATGCGCGAGCGCCGTCTGCGGAGCGGGAGCGATCGCCGCCGTCGGCTCCGCGAGCGGCGCCGCCGCCAGCTCGAGGGCGCTCGGCTGGGGCGCCGTCGCGAGCGGCGATCCGGGCGCGGCGAGGGCGGCGTCCAGCGTCGCCGGCGGGGAGACTTCGGGGAGGGCCAGCGCGGGCGTCGGCCCCGCGACCGGCGCGGCCGTTCTGCCGCGGATGTTCGCGGCGGACGCGGGGAGCGCGCAAAGCAGGATCGCGCCCAAAATGCGGATCATATAGGAAGGATAGTCGGGCCGCTTTCCGACGGGAGGGGCTTTCGTCCCCCGCGGCTGGGCCTTGGGCCTAGCGCCGCTTTTTCTTGAACTGGGCTTCTTCGGTCGAGCCCACCAAGGCCAGCGTGGAGGCGGTGCCGCCGGAGAGGACCTTGCTGATCTCGTCGAAGTAGCCGGTGCCCACGAACTCCTGGTGGCGGGTGGCGGCGTAGCCGTCGCGCTCGCTGGCGAACTCGCCGGCCTGGAAGTCGGCGTAGGCGGACATGCCGCGCTTCTTGTAGCCCTTGGCCAGCGCGAACATGGAATGGTTGAGGGCGTGGAAGCCGGCCAGCGTCACGAACTGGAAGCGGTATCCCATGCGCGCGATCTCGCGCTGGAAGCGGGCGATGGCCGCGGGGCCGAGCTTGAGCTTCCAGTTGAAGGAGGGCGAGCAGTTGTAGGCGAGGAGCTTGCCCGGAAAACGCGCGTGGATCGCCTTCGCGAAGCGGCGCGCGTCCTCCTCGTTCGGGTGCGAGGTCTCCCACCAGAGGAGGTCGGCGTAAGGCGCGTAGGAGAGGCCGCGGGCGATCGCGGCGTCCAGGCCGCCGCGCACGCGGAAGAAGCCCTCGGGGGTGCGCTCCGACGAGGAGATGAAGGCGCGGTCGCGCGGGTCGCAGTCCGAGGTGAGCAAGGTCGCCGAGTCGGCGTCGGTGCGGGCGATCAGGAAGGTGGGCGCGCCGGAGACGTCGGCCGCCAGGCGCGCCGCCGCGAGCTTTTGCAGGAACTCGGAGGTCGGCACCAGGACCTTGCCGCCCATGTGGCCGCACTTCTTCGCGGAGGCGAGCTGGTCCTCGAAGTGGACGCCCGCGGCGCCGGCCTCGATCATCGCCTTCATCAGCTCGAAGGCGTTGAGGGAGCCGCCGAAGCCGGCCTCGGCGTCGGCGACCATCGGGGCCAGCCAATGGGTCCCCTTCTCGCCGCGCGCGCAGTCGATCTGGTCGGCGCGCAGGAGGGCGTTGTTGATGCGGCGCACGAGCTGGGGCACGCTCAGCGCCGGGTAGAGGCTCTGGTCGGGATAGGTCTGGAGGGCGTCGTTCGCGTCGGCCGCGACCTGCCAGCCGCTCACGTAGATCGCCTGAAGTCCGGCCTGGACCATCTGCACCGCCTGGTTGCCGCTCTGGGCGCCCAAGGCGGGGACGAAGGGCTCGCGGCGCAGGAGCTCCCAGAGGCGGGCGGCGCCGGCGCGGGCCAGCGAGCGCTCGACGTGGACCGTGCCGCGCAGGCGGACGACCTCCTTCGCGGGGTACGGGCGGGAGATGCCTTTCCAGCGCGGGTCCCTGCTCCAGGCTCTTTCCAGCTCGCGGGCGCTCGTTTCCATGGCAGGAGGTTAGGCAATGCGCGGGGCCGGCGTCAAGCCGGGCCGGGCCCCTGGATTTCCGTCGGAGGCGGCCTTATCCTTGCGGCGTGAGATCCTCGCACCTCGCGCTCCTCGCGGCCGCGCTCGTCATGGGCGTCCTGGCGTTCCTGCGCGGCCGGTCGGCGGAGCCGGAGGAGGGCGGCTTGGGCGTCGCGGGCGCCGCGCTCTTCGGCTCGGCTCGGCAAGCGGGAGCTCCCGCCTCGACGACGGCGGCGCCCTCCGGAGCGCGGGCGGACGCCGCCCCGCGGGGGCGGGGAGCGGCGGGCGGCTTCCGCGAGGCTCGCCGGGACGCGCCCTCCGGCGCGGGCTTCGCTTCGCGGACGCGCTCGGCCGCCGCCGCTCCGGCCTACGGCGGCGCCGCTCCGGCGGGCGGCTCTTTCGGCGGCGGAGGATTCTCGCTCGCGTCGGGCGGCTCGGAGGCGGGCTTCTCGGCGCCGCGCGCCGGGAGCCGGCGGGCGGGCGCGGCTTCTTGGTCAGGAGCGCCGGCGGCTTCGCCGAAGCCGCCGTCTCGGCCCGCAGCCGGAGGCTCCGCCGCGGCGAGCGCCGGGGCCGCGCG
>DATLOS010000008.1:0-6113 GCA_035536155.1 Elusimicrobiota bacterium | reverse complement strand
CCAGCAGGTCCGCGCCGCGGCAGAACTCCTCGATGATGCGGTCCTGCTTCACGGAGAACTCGTCGCGGTCCTGGACCTGCGCCTGGTAGTTCTCGTGGTCGGTGAGATAGACCATGCTCCGGTCGCCGTGGCGCAGCCGATAGACCAGGTTCACGCCCGGGTGGTTGCTGAAGGTCGTCTCCACGCGGACGTCGCCCACGGAGAAGGGGCCGTTGACGTGCAGGAACTCGAGCTTCGAGGCCATGTCGCCGGTCTCGATGGGGAAGTAGTTCTGGTTCATCTGCTCGCGGAAGATCTTCTCGAAGCCCTTGCCCACGCCGTGGGAGCTGTAGATGCGAAAGCGATTGCGCGGCGCGTAGGCCGGCAGGAAGAAAGGGAAGCCCTGGATGTGGTCCCAGTGCGTGTGCCCGATGAGGATGTGGCCCTCGATGGGCTTTTCCCCGTGCTCCGACATCAGGCTCAGGCCGAGCGGCCGGATCCCGGTGCCGCTGTCGAAGATGAAGAGCTGGCCCGCGACCCGCGCCTCCACGCAGGAGGTGTTCCCCCCGTAGCGCACCGTGTCCGGGCCGGGCGCGGGGATCGAGCCCCGCACGCCCCAGAAGCGCACGCTCCAGCTCATGAGCGGCCGGGCTCGGGGGCCTTCGTCAACGCGGGGAGCGGGTCCTCGGGGCGGCCGATCAGCGCGGCCACCGCGCCCATCATGTCGGCGACCTTGTAGGGCTTGGCCACGAAGCGGTCGGCGCCCAGGCGGTCGGCCGCGCGATGGTCGGTCTGGTAGCGCTTGCCCGAGGACACGATGATGCGGATGTCCTTGAGCTGCGGGTCCTCGCGCAGCGCCTGGCAGACCTCGAAGCCGTGCATGTCCGGCATCATCAGGTCCAGGATCACGAGGTCGGGCCGGTACTGCCGGGCCTTCTCCACGCCCTGGCGCCCGTTCTCGGCCGAGGCCACCTCGTAATGGTGCGCCTTGAGGAGCTCGGTGACGAACTCGACGATATCCGGGTCGTCGTCCACAACCAGGACTTTTTTCATGGATGCGGGTCCGCCCAATTATGGCAGATGACCCGAAAAATATCCACCCGGGGAAAAGGGGCTCCGCGCCGTCAGCGCGGGTTCGCGGCGGCCGGAGCGGCCGCCTGGCGCAGCTGGGCGATCTGGCGCTCGTACAAGGCCACCAAGGCGACGTAGGTGGTCTCGCCGCGCAGGATCTCGTCCATCTGGGTCCGGCGGTGGAGCTCGCCGTTGTCGAGGGCGATCTGGACCAGGCCCTTGCGCTGCAGGAGGTCCTTGAGGCCCTCGCGGGTCGGCCCGAGCTTCGCCCGCTCGATCTCGCCGGCGTATTGGTCGGCCACCTGGAGGCCGCGGAAGTGGGCGCCGAAGAGCTCGGTGTAGGCGTCCGAGATCATCGCCTGGAGGCTGGTGTTGCCCTCCACGAAGCGCTGCCGGGCGTGGTAGACGAGGCGGTAGACGGACTGCTCGCTCGCGCCCAGCGGATGGACGGTCGCCGCCACCTTCTCCGGGTCGAAGGCGCCGGCGAAGATCGCCTCGTTGATGAAGGCGTTGCGCTCGGTCTCGCGCGTGAGCGGCCGGCCCTCGAAGTAGTCGTCGGCGTGGGTGAGCTCGTGGGCGAGCAAGGCGGCGACCAGCGCCGGGTGGGCGTTCTCGAAGCGGAAGCTCACGATCAGGTCCAAGGTCACGGGGTGGAAGGACGCGGCGGCGCCCTCGCCCGGGTCGCCGAAGACCACGCGCCCGCCCGAGGCGACCACGCGCTCCAAGGCCGCGAGGAGGTGCTCGAGCTCCTTGACGCGCGGGTCGGGGCGGCGCGCGTAGCCGTTGCGCTCCAAAAGGGCGTTGCGCTTGCCCCGGATGGCGTCGCGGAGCACGTCGATGGCGGACTGGATCTTGGGGTCGATCGCCTGCTTGGGCCGGGAGCGGACCAACCGCTTGTCCAGGCGGAGCGCCGGCGAGTGCGCGACGGTCGCCAAGGGCGTCCTCAGGCCGGCGCCGGCGGCGCGGGTGGACTCCGTCCGGGCCGCCGCGAGGCCGGCCTCGGCCATGAGGATGTTGCCGCCGGCGATCGCGATGCGCTCCTCCAGGATGCCCTTCTGAAGGAGAAGATCCGCGTTCTTGGGCGCGTTCGCCAGGCCGCCCACGACCAGCTTGAGCTGATCGCCGAGGTTGACCTTCTGGCGCTTGAGCAGCTCCAGGTGGTCCTGGCCGCGGGCGATGAGCTGAGGCAAGCTCAGGTGCTGGCTGTAGCGGGCTTCCAGCGCGTCGAGGCCCGAGTTCGCCAAGAGCCGGTTCCTCAGGAGGAGCTCGAAGATGGTCACCTCCACGACGTTGTTGATGTCGAGCTCCCGCTGCAGCTTCGCCAGGTCGAGCCCGTTGAGGAGCTCGTCCACCGCGAAGGCTTGGCGGATCAGCGACTCCTTGGTGGCGGCGGGGCGCGCCTGGAGATGGTCGTAGGCAATCTGCAGGAACTGCGCCAGCCAAGCGGCCTGGATCTCCGGCTTCGCGCGCAGGAGCATGGAATCGAGGAAGAGCGCGTAGCGGTTGGGATCGTAGAAGCCGTAGTCGGAGGTGCCGGAGGTGCGCGCGTAGCGGATCACGCCGCCCTGGCCCAAGAGCGCGTCCAGCGTCCAGAGGAGGTGACCCAGGCGCGCGGTCTTCTCCTTCGAGGAGAGGATCTCGGCCTGAAGCGCGTGGACGACGGGGAGCATGCGGTCGTCGAGGCCGGGGGTCGCCAGCGCCTGATCCGACTCGGGATCGACTCCCTCCGGCTCCGAGGGGGCGCCGCCGTCGGGGTGGGCGAGGGAGCCGGGAGCCGGGCCGTCCGTCGTCCCGCTGTCGCGGGACGTCGTGCTCGTCGCCTTTTCCGCGGCTCCGCCCGACGCCATCGCCATGTCGTATAGGCGCTCGATGCGCAGGCCGGTGTCGGGGTGGGTGATGAAGAGGTTGAAGAAGAAGTCGTCCTCCTTTCCCAGGACCAGCCGCCCGACCGCGTTGAACTTGGGCAGCATCCCCGCGTCGCGCATCTGCTCCATCGGGTTGACCGTCATCACGTGCGCCTGGGAGGCGATCCGCGGCAGCAGGCGCCGGTCGAAGGCCGCGCCGGGCTTGGGCCGCCACGAGGTGAGGAGGCCCAGGCCGATGGCCAGGGATTCCGGGTCCTCGCTGAGGATGGCCCCGGCCTCGTCGGCGTGGCCCTCGCGGGTGCGCGACTCGGCCATCTGCAGCAAGGTGGCGATGACCGGGCCCCAGAGCGCGGCGAAGATCTTGATGAGGGCCACGGCCGACTTGACCACGAGGCCGGTCGAGACCGGCCCCAGCATCTCGGGCTGGGCGTCGGCGGGCGCGCCGGCGGCCTCGACGCCCTCGCCGGCGGAGCGGGCGGAGTCCGTCTTCGCCGGCGCGCGCGAGCCCGCCGCGCGGCCTCCCGTGAGGCTGTTCCAGAGCGCGTCGAGGATGTTCTGCGCGTGCCCGGCGCCCCAGAGGACGCCGTAGGAGGCCCAGGACACGGCCGAAGCCAAGGAGCCCGCGATGGCGCCCAGGATCATGTCGCGGTGCATGACGTGGCTGAACTCGTGGCCGAGCACGCCGCGCATGGCGCGCGCGCCCAGCGCCTTGAGCTCTCCCGCGTCGGCGTGGGCCAGGACCCGGGCGATCTCCACGGGGCCGGCGTCGGCGTCGACGCCGGAGACGGAGCCGCGGACCGCCTTGCGGAAGACGTGGAAAGCTTTCGAGGTCGGGTCGGTCGCCGTCAGGAGGCGGATGAGCCCCGCGCGCAGCTCCTCGGGGTTGAGGAGCATGTCCTTGATCTCCTGGCTCACGCCGACCATGGCGTGGAACGGGTTGAGGCCGGTGGCGAAGGCGTTGGGCACGCCCATGACCACGTTGATCATCTCGGGCATGGGGATCGGCTTCTGGCCTTTCGCGGTCCGGCCCGCGTTGATGCGCTCGCGCAGCTCGCGCATGATCCCGTAGATCTCCGGGTCCTCGTCCTCCTTCATAGGAGTCGCCTGCATGGTCTTCTTGATGAGGGTCTTGCTGAGGACCAAGGGCACGACGCTAAATAGCGCCGCCATGCCCAGGCTGGAGAGGAGCGAGGTAAATCCGAAGACGGTGGCGCCCAGCAGGACGCCCAGGCCCGCCAGGCCGGCGAGGGTCAGGCCGGTCTTGAGCCAGAAGTGAAAAGCCGGCCAGCGCGGCTGCGTCTCGCGCTCGAGCTCGACCGGCGCGGCCCGGGTCGAGGGCGCCGGCCGGCCCGCGGGCAGCAGTCGCGCCAGCAGGGCCTCGGTCCAGGCGGCCGCCCGCTCCGGAGCGAAGGCCAGGACCAGGAAGGTGATGGGCGCGCCGAAGCCGGTGGCCGCGGCCCAGAGCGCCGCGCCCGCGAAGAGCAGGTTGAAGAGCCGGGTCTTGCCCATGAACATCCAGAGGGCGAAGGCCGCGTTGACCCAGACCGGCGAGTAGCCGGTGAGGAGCGCGAAGACGACGCCGGTCATGACCCAGGTATAGGACGGGAACGGGTTGCCGCCGCGGAAGGCGGCGAACGGCCGCCCGCTCTCCGCGGAGAGGATGATCCGCCCCAGGAACACCGCGAAGGCGGTCATGGCCGGCAGCGTCAGGAGGCCGATCACCCCGGCGACCGTGAGCGGGGCGGCGGCCGAGACGGCGAAAAGCGGGGCGATCAAGGTCAGCGAGGCCCAGGCCAGCATCGCGTTGAGCCAGCCGCCGGTGCCGCCGGTCGTCCGGAGCGCGCTCGTGCCCGCCGCGCCCGCTCCCACCGCCGCGGCCAAAGGCGCCAGCGACGCGAGGTTCGCGGCCAAGGCGCCGCTCCACGCTCCTCCGATCGCCACCGCCGCGGCGCCCAGGAAGGCGCCCACGAGGACGTCGAGCGCCCGCTTGGGCCAGGCGAGGCGGGGCGAGTCGCGCAGGCTCAGCCGATAACGGGCGTAGAGCGCGACCGGAAGAAGCAGGACCCCCGAGCCCACGGCCCAGACGGCCGCGACGGGGACGAAGCCGAACCCCGCGGGGAGCAGGAAGGCCAGGCCGTAATGGAGGCCGACGGCGGCGCCGGCCGAGGCCGCGACGCGGGCCGCGACCGCGAGCGCCCCCAGGATCCTTCCGCCCGGGCCCGGACCTTCGGGCTGGGCGGCGCCGACCGAGGGCGGTCCGCCGCCTCCGGGACCGTCGTGGATCGAGCCCGAGGCCTGAAGGCCCGAGAGCGCCGTGCCCGAGACGCCCGAAGCCGCGACCGGGTCCGCGGCGGCGGCCGAGATCGAGCGCTCGCCCGTGACCGTGTCGTTGAGCGCCGCGCCCGCGGCGCGCGCGTCCGCCGCGGAGAGCTCCGCCGCGCGGGGCGCGAAGCCCAGCGCCTGGCCGACGGCCGCGAAGCGCGCCGCGAGGGGCCCGGACGCCGGGCGATCATCGCTGGCCCCCGGAGCGCTCGGGGCGACGCGCGGCAGCGCGTCTGTCCCGGCGGCGATACTGGAAATGCGTTCGCCCGCCGGGGCGGCGAGCGGCGCCGCGATCAAAGGGGCTTTCGCGGCCGAAACGGTCGCCGGGACCTCGATGGCGGAGGCGCCGAGGACGGCCGCTGGATCCGCGGAGAGCGCCGCCGGCGACTCCAGAATGTTCAGGCCGCCGGGCGCCAGCGAAAGGTCGAGCGCCGGGGCGAGGGCGGGCGTCTGCCCGAGCGAGACGACGGCGGGGGTCGCGGAGGCGGAGCCGTTCGTCGCCCGGCTCAGGCCCTGGGCGCCGGCGGCGTAGCAGGCGGGGCCTGGGGAGAGGACGGCGACGACGAGGGCCAGGAAGCCGGCGAGCGCCTTGCTGCCCCGCTTAATCATCGAGCTCGATCATATCAAGGACCAGGCGGGAAGCTTCGGGCCATTGGGCCCAACCTCGGCGGAGTAAACGACCCAAATCCCGCTAGGCCCTAGGGCGTAGGCAACGACGCCCGGCGCGCGACGAATTCCTTGCCGTCGAAGTCCACCTCGACCTTGTCCCCGCGCGCGATCCGGCGCTTCATCTCCGCCGCCGCCAAGGCCTCCTCGACCTTGTTCTCGATCGCCTGCTTGAGCGGACGCGCCCCGAACGTGCGCCGCTCATCATCC
>DATLOS010000007.1:0-4713 GCA_035536155.1 Elusimicrobiota bacterium | reverse complement strand
TCGCTTTCGCTTCCGAAGAAAAAGCGCCCACGAAGCCCAGCTCGTCCGCGACGACGAACAGAGAGGCCGCCATCCGCGGCGGCGCGCCGCCTTCAAGCGCGCGGCTCACCCCGGCGCCCGCGGGAACGCGCAGAGCTCGCTCTCGAGGAAGGCGAGGAGCTCGGCGTCCTCGGTGCCGTCCGAGCCTCCGTTGCCCTGAGCGCCCGGGTCCGCCGCGGCCGGTGCAGCCGGCCCAGGCACGCCTGCCGCGCCCGGCCCCCCCGTATCTCGCGCGCTCGTCGCGCCCGGGCTTCCCGCTTCCGGCGCGCCTGCCGCGTCCGGGCCTCCCGTATCCGGCGCGCCCGGGTCGGGCACCGCGGCCGGGCCCGGCGGCTCGGGGGCCGCGTAGAGCACCTCGGCGAGGAAGAAGCCGAGCGCGTCGGCGGCCTCGTCCGCGGGCGGCAGGTGCCAGGGGATCCAGGGCCGGGAGCCGTCGGGCCGGGCCGCGGCCCGGACGAAGAGCCGGCCGACGGGGGTGTCGCAGAGGGTCAGGGCCGCGCCGGCGCCCCGGAGCTCGACGCCGTACTGCTTCCGCAGGATCGCGTTGACAACGCCGAGGCCCTTCGCCGAGATCTCGTCGAGCTCGGCGAAGGCCCGCCGGAGGCCGAACTCGTACGCGAAGCGGGCCTCGGCCGCGCGGAGGGCCGGCTGCGCCGCGCGGAGGCGGGCCGCGAGCGCCGCGCGGTGGACCGCGCGCCGGTCGGCGGGCGTCCGCAGGTCGCAGACGCCGAGCACCCAGACGGCGAGCGAGTGGGCCTCGAAGGTGTAGACCGCGCGGTCGAGCACGAGGTCGCGCTGCTCGGCCACGAGCGAGGCGCCGGCCGGGCTGGCGGCGAACGCGAAGCGCGCGGCCTCGGCGCGCTTCAGCGCCGCGAGCGCCGCGGCGACGGTCGGGCCGCGGCCGACGGCGCACAGCGAGCGGAAGACGTGCGCCACGCCCGGCGCGCCGTAGCTCTCGGCGAAGCCGGGCCCGAGCGCGCGCCCGTGCATCGCGAACGTCTCGCGGAGGCGGAACTTGTCCAGCGCCCGCAGGTCCGCGGCCGGGACGTCGCGCTGCGCGCGCACCGTCTCCAGGACCCGCCGCGCGTCGTCCGGCTCGAAGTCGGCGGCCGCGGCGACCTCTTGCGAGCGCGCGGCCCGCAGCAGCCGCGCGGTCGAGCGGTGGGCGCGCGCCGCCGCCCGCGCCGTCGCAGGGCAGGCCGGCGCGAGGGCGGCGACCTCGGCGCCGGTGGCGCGCGTCTGGCGGATGAAGCGCCGGACGAAGTCGTTCTGCGAGAGGTTGTCGAGCCGCGCGGTCTCGAGCCAGAGGGCGGTGAAGGGCGTCTCGTAGAAGCGCACGTGCCCCGCCGCGTCGAACTCGAAGAAGGGGGCCGCGCCCGCGTCGTGCGCGAGGGCCGCGCGCTTCGCGCTCAGCAGCGCACGGATGCCGGCCGTGGACTCGGGGAGCGCGGCGCGGCCGGCCTTGAGATAGATGACGTGCTCGCGGTCGCGCAGGTTGCGCACGCGGCCCAGCATCTGGCGGCAGACCTCGACCGAGCAGGAGCGGCCGATGAAGTAGCCGAACAGCGCGTCGAAGCGGTCGAGCTCGAAGCTGATGCCCGCGGTGCACGTGGGCGTGTAGATCAGGACGTCGAGCGCGCCCCAGTGGGTGTGGACGTCGGCGAAGTGGCGCGCGCGCTCGCTGGTCGGCGTCTCGCTGCAGTAGAGGCCGACGCGGCCGGCGCCCAGGCGCTCGCCGAGGCTGTGCGCGAGCGTGCGCGCCTCGGCCAGGCAGTTCGTGGGGATGACGAGGCGCTTGCCCGCGTCGAGCGCGGCGTGCAGGCGCGCGAGCCAGGCGCCCTCGTCGGCCGTGAAGACGTAGCGGTCGCCGGCCGCGCGCGCGTAGCGGTTCCAGTGGAGGAAGGGCGGCCGCTCGGGCCGCATGCGCTCGAGCGTGCGGAAGGTGCGCTCGCCGAGGTCGGCGTCCATGCAGACGACGTGGCGCGCGTGGCGCATCATCCACTGGAAGGTCGCGAAGGAGGCGCCGAGCGCCTGGTGGAGGCCGCTGCTGAACTGCGCCAGCACGGACTCGACCTCGTCCAGGATCAGGAGGTCGAGCGCCGCGCCGCCCGAGGGCAGCTGCACCCGGTGCAGCGACTCGACCTGGACGATCAGGCGCGGGCAGCGGGCCGTGCCCAGCCGCCCCTCGACGTCCGAGTAGAGCACGAAGTCGGGGAAGCTCCGCGCGACGGCGTGGCTGAAGGTCTGGCGGAAGGTCACGAAGCGGATGACCGGCGGCTCGGCCGCTCCGGCGGGGAAGTGGCGGTCGAGGAGCTGCCGCAGGGCCTTGGTCTTGCCCATCTTCATCTGGGCCCGGACCGCGAGGGTCGGCTCGAGCTCGTAGTCGCGCATCACAGGGTCGCAGTACACGTGCGTGCGGTACCCCTGCGCGCAGGCCATCTCCTCGCCGGGGGGCGCCCGCCGCAGGGCCTCCACCTCGGCGCCGATGCGGCGCCCCGTGGCGGCTTCTTCCGGCTCGCGGGGGAGGCGCACCTGGCGCACGTCGGCGGGCCGCTCCCGCCCGCCGGCGGGCGCCTTCTGTTCGGCCGGGATCTCGGCCAGGCCGGCGGAGAGCTCGCCCAGGAGCCGCCGCTGGCCCTTGGCGCGGCGGCAGTGCTCGTAGACCCGGAACCGGTCCGCGCCGGCCACGACGCTCAGCAGCAGGGAGCTCTCCGAGTCGTGGACCCGCCCGCAGATCCGGCAAGTGCCCGAGACGCCGACACGGTCGAAGCTGATCACCCCGCCCTCCAGGGCGCGGAAGGCGAAACCCTCGGTGACGCCCGCCTTCTCCGCCAGGCCGACCGCCGCCGCCGTGAGGGCGGTGGTGAGGATCGCCTGCGGCCGCGAGAGCGGCACCGGGGGCGTGAACGCGCTCGGGAGCTGCCGCAGCCCGGGGGCCGTGATCAGCGCGGTCGCCGGGCCCGGGACGGTCGTCGAGGTCTCGAGGCGTGCCGCGAGCGCCGGCGCCGCCAGCTTGGGCCGGCTCTGGCCCGGCTTCGTCGAGCCTTCGAGCCGGAAGCACTGGGTCCGCGTGTACACTCCGAGGTCGACGAACCGCCGGGCCGCCAGCGGCAGGCGCTCGACGACGCGGCTGGCGAACTCGCTCGCCTCCAGGCAGTCCGCGACGGCGAAGGGCAGGATGTGCACGTGGTAGGAGTGCTTGAAGCCGCCCGAGGTGACCCCGCTCGAGCTGAACACGAGGAAGTCGCGCCGGCTCAGGACGAGTCCCTCGGCCGCGGCGAAGGCCTCGAAGAATACCTCCCGCGCCACCTCGATCAGCGCCGCGACCAGGTCGAGCGCCGCTTCCTCCTCCGGCGGGGCCGGCGAGGGCGCCGGGGGCGGCGGGCCGAGCTCCAGGCCCTCCAGCAGCTCGTCGAGGCTGGCGGCGAGGCCGGCGTCGGCCGCCCCCCCGCCCGCCGCCTCGCCCTCCGCCTCGCCCTCCGGCTCGGCGTCGTCCGAGCGCTGCTCGAGCGGGCAGGCCTGCCGGCGGAGGAGCTCCCGGTCGCCCGGCGAGAGCGCGGCGAGCTGCGCGGCCGGCGCGTCGACGTCGAAGCGGAGGCGCTGGGGGGCCGACCCGAAGATCACCTCGTGGAGGCACTGCGGCTGCCGGCCGGCGCGCCACGCCCACAGCTCGGCCGGCGAGCCGAAAACGAGGTAACGGTTCTTCCCTTCGTCGCGGACGACCGTCTTGCGCGCCAGCTCGTCCGGCGCGAACCGCTCCTCCGCCGCCGGCGCCGAGCCGTCCTCCCCGTGGATCGCCCTGCGGCGCAAATAAACGAACTCGGCGGGCATTTGCCTGGGTGGCGCGGGTTCAATTCCGCAAAAAAGGCGGGGCCCTCAGCGCGGGTCATGCTCGGACGACGCTTCTTCATCCAGTTCGATGACGATTCCGACCCGGAGGGGCCAGTCTTCCGCGAGGTAGAGCGTCGAGTCGGCCGGGTCGACCCGGGGGCGCCAGAGCCATTCGGGCGCGGCCGGACCGTACAGCTTGAGGAGGTGAGACCGCATCGTGCCGGCGACGACTTCGTACGTCCGACGCACGGTGAACAGCAAGCCCGAGAGACGCGCAAGCACCAGCTGCGGAACGCTGCCGCCGGTCTGGACCTTCGCCAGCTCGGCGCTGAGATCGTGGGGGCGCTTGCATTCGCGCATGAAGGCCCGCGCGGCGACCGGCCGGCCGGCCGCGTCGACGAAGTCGAGCCGCAGCGCGGTCGGGGTGATATCCGCCCACAAGCGTGCGTCCGCCTCGAGGGCGCCTTTTTGGTCCTCGGCCGCGGCTGGAGCCGCGCATACGGCCTGACGGAGCAGGGCGCGCGCCGCAGAGATGCCTGCGCTGAGGAGCAGCTTGCCCAGGTCTGCGTCACCGGCCGCGGCGCCCGGCCCGGGCGGAGCCGGATCCGGCGGGGGCGCGCCCTCGGCTTCCCTGTCGACGGCTACGGATCCGGCGGGTCCGGGGGATGGAGCCGTATCGGACAGCCCGGATGGGTCCGCGCTCCCGGCCTCCGCGCCGACAGACGCGGGCCCGGCGGCGGGCTCAGGAGATGGCGGGGCTGTTCCGGGCGGATCGGGTGGGGCAGAGCCGGCGGGCGTGTCGGTCATCGCGCGTTCTCGGCGGCGCCCGGCGTTCAAACGGCG
>DATLOS010000006.1:0-2162 GCA_035536155.1 Elusimicrobiota bacterium | reverse complement strand
TCGCCCGCAGGTAGTCCCGGCGGGCGGCGCGGCCCTTCAGCCCCCGCAGGACCTCGATCTCCCGGCGCACGTCCGGGGCGATCCGGGCCCAGTGGGGGTCCCCCAGGCCGGGCTCCGAGGGCCGCCGGAGCCGCGCGAAGGGCGCCGCGGCGGCCCGAACCACGCCCGCGAAGCGGGGCATCCAAAGGTCGGGATGGCGCGCGGCGAGCTCCCGAGCCTCCGCCTCCAGCTCCGCGGCGAGAGACCGCGCCCGGTCCGGGGACATCCGGCCCGCCGCCGCCAAGGTCGGCGCGCCCGCCCTCGGATTGGCGAACATCCGCAGGAGCGCCGCCTCGTCGAGCTTGTCGCGATAGGAGCGCCGGGTCTCCTTATTCGGCGGCTCGGAACGGAGGACGGTCCAGACCGCGTGCGCGAGCACCGCGGCCGCCGTCGCCAGGGCCAGCCACAGCGGGGCGGAGGAGGAAGAGGCGCCGATTGCGCCGAGGCTCGCGAGCCCGTGCAGCCGAGCCGACCCGGGCTCGGCTCCGGCCGGCGAGCCCGCAGGAGCCAGCCCGCCGGGCCGCGCTGCCGGCGCGAGGGTTCCGAGCGCGTCCGTCTCCGCGCCGCGGGAGGCCCCCGCCTCGAACAAGCCGTCCAGGCGGGCCTCGGGGATCGCGGCCGCCGGCTTCCCGGGCTCGATGCCCAAGGCGTCTTCCACCGACCGCACGGCGGCCTTTCCGGAAGAGGCGGGAGCTGACGGCGGCGCCTCCGTCCGATATTTCGGTTTTCGAACTATTGTCGACAATAGTTCGGATTCCGAAACATCTTTCACGGCGGGCTGGGGAGAAGCCTCCACGGCGCCGGCGGCGACCGCTTCCGGAACAGCCGCCGGCGCGGTTTCGTTCAGCGCCGGGACTGCAACGACGGCCGGCGTCAGCTCGGGGAGGAGAGGAACGGCAGGGTCGGCGGCCGGTCCCGCGGGCGCCGATGCCCCGTTGTCTCCGATCACTCCGACCGACAGCGCTCCGGAACGAACAATTCCCGGGGAGACGGCCCGGGAAAGCGCGGCCGCGGCCGGGGACGCGGCCAGCGACGCGGAAAGGACGCAGGCCAGAAGCCTCATATATTAAGGATGGCGCTTCCCCCGCCGGACGCCCTGGGGCCCAGGACCCAGGCGGCGAGAGGAAAATGGCGGCCGCGGGGTAGGCCCTTTGCTCGCCTATTCAGCTTCCCGCAAATAAGATAAATTTGAACGAGGCAGGAACCAGGAGAATCTCATGGCTATCGTGGAATACGGCGAGTTCAAGGGCAACAAGATGATCGTCCTCAAGCGCAACCCCGAGGACAAGTTCCCCTTCCAGTTCGGCTTGACCAAGGCGTCGCTCATCCTCGAGCACATCGAGGACATCCGCAAGTTCGTCGCCGACAACCAGAAGGGCTAGCCGCCGGCTAGCGCGCGCCGCCGGGGGCGATCAGGTCCCCGGAGACGGCGATCTCCACCCCGCCCCGCGGAGGCGGCGCCGCGTCGCGGCCCGTTTCCGCGCGGACGAAAGCGATCGACGAACGCGGCAGGCCGTCGTCCATCAGGGAGTTCCAAACCTCCTGGGCCCGCCGCTGCGAGGAGATCGCGTCCTCGAAGCCCCCGCGACCGTCGACCTCCACGGCGAGATCGGGGAGCTCCTTGGCTATGGCCGCGATCCGGGCGAGGCCGTCCCGGCCCTCCGGGCTCAGGCGCGAGCCGCCCTCGAAGAAGACCTCGGGCAGGCTGATCGTCAGGCCCTTGTCCGTGAAGCGCGTGCGCGCCACGGCGTCGAGCCTTTCCTTAAGGTGGGTCCGGAAGCTCTCCCGCTCGTCCTCGTCCTGCCAGCGCAGGGCCCGGGAGACCTTGCCGGCTTCGCGGTCCGCCTCGCGCTGCTGCGCGACCGCGTCCCGCATGCGCTCTTCCTCCTTCTTGCGCGCCTTGGGCTTCTTCGCCTTCTTGGGCGGCTCGGGCGCCCGCTCCGACGGCGGCGCCTGCGGAGGGCCCTCCTCGGCCCAAGCCGCGGTCGCGAGAACCGACGCGAGCGCCCATCCCAGCCTCATGCGAAAAGTATACGGCCGGCCCCGGGCCCCGGCCCGTCATATCGGCCTCAAACTTCGCGACGGCCGCGGACTTGCCTGGGCTCCGCATTACCCGTAAACTA
>DATLOS010000005.1:0-2250 GCA_035536155.1 Elusimicrobiota bacterium | reverse complement strand
GTCCTGGTCGGTGCCGTAGGAGGCCGAGGAGTTGAAGAAGCCCCAGACCGTCATCAGGATCAGGAGGCGGACGTTCTCCGGCTTGAGCATCTCCAGGAAGTTGAACTTGTTGTAGACCGTCCCGTCGGGCTTGACCGCGTGACGGCCCGCCGCCACGATCGCCGGGATTCCGCCGGGCACGTGCGAGACGATATACACGAGCGCCGAGACCGCGCCGGTCATGAGGAGGGAGAACTGCAGGAGGTCCGTCCAGGCGATCGCCCGCCCGCCCCCCAAGGTGGTGTAGGCCAGCACCAGCAGGACGACGATCACCACGCAGTACGGGTAGGAGATGGCCCCCGAGCTCACGACCTCGAGCACCTTGGCGATGGCCACGATGCGCACGGTCGAGGCGATGGTGCGGGTCAGCAGGAAGTAGCCGGAGCAGGCGGTCCGGGCCGAGGGCCCGAAGCGGCGGGCCACCGCCTCGTAGATCGAGGTGACGCGCAGCTTCTGGAAATGGGGCAGGAATACGGAGGCGATGAACACCGTCGCGGCGATGTCGCCGAAGTTGCTCAAAAGGAAGCGGTAGTCGCTGCCGTAGCCCTCCGCGGGCGTCCCCACGAACGTCAGAGCGGAGATGCAGGTCGCGCAAAAGCTCGCCGCCGTGACCAGCCATGGGATGGAGCGGTTGGCGAGGAAGTAGTCCTCGGTGGTCTTCGCGGTGCGGTGGGCCGCCCACCAGCCGATGGCCGAGAGGACGAGGACATAGCCGGCGAGGATCGAGCCGTCCAGCAGTCCGAGCTCCAGGCCGGAATTCATCCCGGCTACCTTAGCAGGAAGGAGGCCGCCGCGCAAGGCTGAAGACGATTGACAAGCGGCGGGCAATTGGGATAGCCTTGGGCGAACGCTTCATCCAGGAGGATTCATGAGAAACGCGCTGCTCGCAGTCTTGACCGTGACCGTCCTCGCGGGAGGCATCCGCGCCGATGAGGGAGCCAAGCCCGCGCCGAAGCAAGGCTCGGATAACCCCTGCGCCGCCGACGCCCAGAAGCTCTGCCCCGGCATGCACATGGGCGACGGGAAGTTCGGCCCCTGCATGAAGGCCAACAAGGACAAGCTCTCCCCGGAGTGCCGCGAGAAGATGGCCGCGCGGATGGAGCACAAGGAGGCCCACGTCTCCGACGCCTGCAAGGCGGCGCTCGACAAGGCCTGCCCGGGAATGCACCCCGGCGACGGCAAGTTCGGCCCCTGCATGAAGGCGCACCAAGGCAGCATGCCCGACTGCAAGCAGGAGATGCAGAAGTTCCAGGGCCGTCAGCAGTCGAAGCGGCGCATGGGCCGCGGCAAGGGCGGGCCGGACTCCGGCGGACCCGGCGCCTCGACGCCGGCGGACGGCTCCGGAAGCGGCGAGTAGCCGTTCCCCGAGGAAAGCGAAGCGCCCGGACCGCGAGGGTCCGGGCGCTTCGTTTTTCCGCGGCCAGCGGCTTTAGGGGTTGGCGCGGTGCTGCTCGAACTTCTTGTAGGCCGCCTCGGGGCTGGTGCTCTTTAGCGTCCTTTCCCAACCGCAGATGCAGGAGATCTTCTTGGCCTGGGACCGGAACTCGTACAGGTGCACTCTCATCCACTCCTCCCGCGCGTCGCGACCCGCGCATACGAACGTAGGACTTTGGACCTACAGACGACTAGGCATTCTAGCAAATTCCGGGCGCGCACTCAACGCTTGCGCGTCTTGGACAAGAGCCGCAGAACCTCCATGTAAAGCCAGATCAAGGTGACCAGGAGGCCGAAGCCTCCGTACCATTCCATGTACGCCGGTGCGCCGGCCCGCGCGCCGCTCGCGATCATATCGAAGTCGAGGACGAGGTGGAGGGCGGCCAGTCCGACGACGAAAAGGCTGAAGAGGATGCCGAACGGTCCGCTCTCATGGATGAAGGGCACGCGGTGCGACGTGAACAGCATCAGGCCGAGGTCTATCATGTACAGGAGCAGCACGGCGCCGGTCGCCGACAGGACCCCCATCCGGAACCTTTCCGTCGGCTCTATCGCGCCGCTGCGGTAGGCGGCGAGCATCACGAAGAGAGTCCCGAACGTCAGGGCAACCGACTGGAATACGATCCCGTGGTACTGCGCCTCATAGACCGCCGAGATCGAGCCCAGGACCACGCCCTCGAGCGCCGCGTACAGCGGCGCGGTGACGGGGGAGAACTCCTTCTTGAATATGGTGACGAGGGCCACGATGAAGCCCGTTATCAGGGAAGCCAGAACCCA
>DATLOS010000004.1:0-4007 GCA_035536155.1 Elusimicrobiota bacterium | reverse complement strand
AGCGCGGCCCGGCGCCGCTCCAGGGCGACCAGGCTCTCCAGCTCGCCGGTCAGCCGCAGCCCGACCGCGAGCGCCTTGCGCTTGAGGTCGGCGGGCTGATCCTGGACGAAGGCGGAGAGCTCGGCGGCCACATCCGGGCTGGAGCGGCGCAGCGCCTGGAGACGCTGCTGCAGGGCCGCGGCGCTGGCCCGGGAGTCCTCGTGGTCGAGCTCGGCCGTGGGATCGGCCGGGGCGGAAACGGCCGCCCGCGCGCAAAACGGGGCGGCTAGGAGCAGGGACGACGCGAGCAAAGCTTTCATTCCGATTTTGGAAACGGCGCCCCTGCGTTGGGCAAAGTTTATGGCCGCCGACGGGCTTTGTCAAGTGAGCGGTCCCGACGACGCGCCGTGTTGTCAGGCCGGGAGCGGATATATATAATAGGCCCCGATTGGCTAAGAAGATTCTCGCGGTCGACGACGAGCCGGAGCTCCTCAACCTCATCCGCCTGGCCTTGGAGCCGGCCGGCTACGAGGTCGTGACCTGCGAAAGCGGCTCCCGGGCTTGGGACGCGCTGGTCGAGCACAAACCCGCGCTCCTGGTCCTCGACGTGATGCTTCCCGGCATCGACGGCTATTCCCTGGCGATCAAGATCTCCCAGGACGAGGCGACGAAGTCCGTCCCCATCGTCGTCGTCACGGCGCTGGAGCCCTCGCGGACCCTTTTTAAGAAGTTCCCGCAGGTCGTCGGCTTCATGACCAAGCCCTTCTACGCCGAGGAGCTCGTCAAGACGGTCGAGGCGGCGATCGGCAAGGCCGCGGTCTAGGGACATGGCCGACGACGCGTTCGACGCGATCGTCGTCGGCGCCGGCCCCGCCGGCGTCTCCGCCGCGATCGCCATGGCCCGCGCGGGCCTCTCGGTCGTCGTCCTCGAGCGCGGCGAGTACCCCGGGGCCAAGAACGTGCAGGGCGCGGTGCTCTACGCGCGCATGCTCAACGACCTGGTCCCCGATTTCTGGAAGGACCCGGCGGCCGCCATCGAGCGGCCCGTGGTGGAGCAGAAGACCTGCATCACCACCGAGGATTCCTGGGTCACCGTGGGCTACAAGTCCCAGAAGTTCCTCCAGGGCATCCCCAACGCCTACACCATCATCCGCGTCCGCTTCGACCAGTGGTACGCGAAGAAGGCCGAGGAGGCCGGGGCCCAAGTCTACACCGGGGTCAAGGTCGAGGACGTGGTGAAGAAGGACGGCCGGATCGTCGGCGTGAAGACCAGCGAGGGCGACGAGCTCCTGGCCTCCGTGGTGATCGCCGCCGACGGCGTCAACTCGATCATCGCCCAGAAGGCCGGCCTGCGCTCCGAGCTCAAGCCCGCCGAGGTCGCGCTGGGCGCGAAAGAGGTGCTCGAGCTGCCCGCGGAGAAGATCGAGGATCGCTTCTGCCTGGAGAAAGGCGAGGGTGCCACCATGGAGATGTTCGGCTCGGTAACGCTCGGCATGCTGGGCTACGTCTTCATCTACACCAACAAGGACTCTCTGTCGCTGGGCGTGGGCTGCAAGCTCAGCGATTACCAGCGCACCGGCATCCGCCCCTCGGAGCACCTCGAGAAGGTGAAGCAGCACCCCTATATCAAGAAGCTCATCTCGGGGTCGAAGCCGCTCGAGTACTCGGCGCACTTGATCCCCGAGGGCGGCTTCAAGTCCATGCCGCCTCTCGCCAAGGATGGCTTCCTGATCTGCGGCGACGCGGCGCAGATGGTGAACCCGGCCTACCGCGAGGGCTCGAACCTGGCCATGACCTCCGGGCGCCTGGCCGGCGAGACCGTGATCGAGGCCAAGAAGAAGGGCGACTTCTCCGAGGCGGCGCTATCGGCCTACGTCGACAAGCTCCGCTCCTCCTACGTCTGGCCGGACCTCGAGGAGGTCAAGGACCTCGAGGAGGCCGTCGAGTCCAGCCCCGGATTTTTGGATTTCTACCCCAAGCTGGCCTGCGACTTGGCTCACCTGCGCTTCAGCGCCGACGGCGAGCCCAAGAAGGAGCACATGAAGAAGGCGATCGCGATGATCCGCTCCCGCGGCCTGGTGCGCATGGCCAAGGACCTCTGGCCGCTGCGCAAGGTGGCCCTATGAGCGAGCATCCCAAGGAGACCGTCGAGGCGAAGCTGGGCCTGGTCGAGTGGAAGAAGTCGCCCAAGGCCCACATCACCATCAAGGACGCCTCGGCCTCCTCGCCCTGCGTGACCCGCTGCGAGACCAAGCCCTGCACCACCGTGTGCCCGGCCAAGGTCTACGAGTGGGAGTCCTCGCAGAAGAAAGTCCTCGTGGCCTACGAGAACTGCATCGAGTGCGGCGCCTGCCGCATGCTCTGCCCCTTCGACAACATCGCCTGCGACTGGCCCGGCGGCGGCTTCGGGGTCAAGTACAAGTACGGCTAGGCCGCTGCCGCTGGAGGCTCTCATGATGCGCGTCATCCTGCTCCTGTCGTCCTTCGCCTGGGCGCGTCCGCCGATCCCGACGCCGACGCAGGCGGTCAACATGGTCGTGGACACGTGGCACGAGGCCGCGTCGAAGGCCGACGAGGCGACGTACTTCAAGCTCTTCGCCCCGGACGCGGTGTTCCTCGGCACCGACGGGACCGAGCGCTGGCCGGTAGCCGAGTTCCGCAAGTACGCCCACCAGCGCTTCGCGACCGGCAAGGGCTGGACCATCACGCCCAAGGCGCGGCGGGTGAGCTTCTCGCCCGACGGCAAGGTGGCCTGGTTCGACGAGGACGTGGTCAACGCCAAGTGGGGCCCCAGCCGCGGCTCCGGCGTCCTGGTGCAGATCGACGGCCTCTGGAAGATCGCGCAGTACAACTACAGCGTGCCCATCCCCAACGACCTGCTGCCCAAGGTCGTGGACATGATCCGCGCGGCGAAGTAGCGCCGATTTGACGTTTTCATGAGCGGCGCTCCCGACGGGCGCGGGGTATAATCTATTGCCGCCGGCATGGCGGCTCCCAATGGCTAGGCCCGAGACGCCCTTTTTGCCCATATCCCCGGAGGAGGTCCGCGCCCGGGGCTGGGACGCCGTCGACGTCGTCTTCGTCACCGGCGACGCCTACATCGACCATTACTCTTTCGCCATGGCCATCCTCGGCCGGGTGCTCGAGGCGGAGGGCTTCCGCGTCGCCATCCTGAGCCAGCCCGACTGGCGGACCGCCGAGCCTTGGCGCCGCTTCGGCCGCCCGCGCCTGTTCTTCGCGGTCAGCGCGGGGAACATGGACTCGATGATCAACCACTACACCGCGAACCGGAAGGTGCGCAACGACGACGCCTACTCGCCCGGGGGAAAGATCGGCCTGCGTCCCGACCGCGCCACCTTGGTGTACTGCCAGCGCTCGCGGGAGGCCTTCCCCGGCGTGCCGGTGATCGCGGGCGGGGTCGAGGCCTCCCTGCGTCGTCTCGCCCACTACGACTATTGGAGCGACTCGGTGCGGCCCTCGATCCTCCTCGACTCGAAGGCGGACCTCGTGGCCTACGGGATGGGGGAGGAGACCATAGTCGAGCTCGCCCGGGCTCTCCGAGACGGGAAGACCGTCAAGGACCTGCGCGGCATGCGCGGGACGGCGCACGCCCTGGGAGCCAGCGAGAAGGCGCCCGAGGGCCCGGACGTCGTGCGAATCCCGTCGTTCGAGGAGGTCCGCTCCGACGCGGAGGCTTTCCTCGAGGCGACGCGCCGCATCCACCACGAGACCAGCCCCTTCAACGCGCGCACGATCGTCCAGCGTCACGGCGCGCGGGATGTGGTGCAGGCGCCGCCCCGCCTGCCCCTGTCCCAGGATCGCATGGACGCCTACTACGGCCTGCCCTACCGCCGCCGCCCGCATCCCTCGTACCGCGAGGCCATCCCCGCCTACGGGATGATCAAGGACTCGGTCACCATCATGCGCGGCTGCTTCGGCGGATGCAGCTTCTGCTCCATCACCGAGCATGAGGGGCGGATCATCCAGAATCGTTCCGAGGCGTCGATCTTGCGAGAGATCGAGACGGT
>DATLOS010000003.1:0-3182 GCA_035536155.1 Elusimicrobiota bacterium | reverse complement strand
GCGCGATGCAGCGCAAGATCCTGAGCCTGATGGGCTTCGACGACGCCGAGCAGCAGCGCCAGTTCGGCCTGCTCCTCTCGGCGCTCGACTACGGCGCGCCGCCGCACGGCGGCTTCGGCATGGGCCTCGACCGACTCACCGCGATCATCTGCGGCGAGGAGTCGATCCGCGACGTGATCGCCTTCCCCAAGACCCAGAAAGGCCTGGACCTGCTCAGCGCCTGCCCCTCCGGCGTGCAGGACAAGCAGCTCAAGGAGCTGCACATCCGGCTCGACCTGCCCAAGCCCTAGCGGCTCAGGGCGGCAAGTCGGGCGGCGGCTCGAGCGGGACCGGCGCGGCCTGCGGCCGACGCCGCGGCGCGGGCGCCGGCGCCGGCTCGGGCTGATCGGATTGGACGTTCAGGTTGTCCACCACGTTCCCGGGCCCCATGATCGCCGCCGCCTTGGCCACGACGTTGGCTTTCTCGTCCGAGCTCTGAACGGTTCCCGTCAGCGTGATCTTGCCGCCGCTCTCGGAGACGCCGACGTTCTGGGCCAGGTTGGAGAGGGAGCGGTCGCCCAGGATCACGCGGTGGATCGCTCCCGTGACCATGGGATCCGAGGAGCCGCCGCTCGACGCCCCGGCTTCGTCCACCGTGACGTTGTTGACGACGTTGGCCGACCCCACGAAAGCGGCCGCCTTGAGCCCGAGGTTGTTCTTCTCCGCCTGGCTCGCGACCTTGCCTTCGATGGTCACTTTTCCGCCGCTCTCGTAGACCCGCACGTTCTGCGCCGAGCTGGAAAGGGAGCTGTCGTTGAAGACCAGCTTGTGGAAGGTCTTGCTGATGACGGGGTCCGACGACGACGCCGCGGACGCCGGCTTCGCCGTCGGGCCGTTCGCCGTCGAGGCGGGGGACAGGTTCCGCGCGTTCCGATGAACCGGCGGGCTGAAGGGATGAAAGACCCCGTTGTCCGAGCCGGGAGCCGTCTGCGAAAGGGCCTGGGCAGCCGGGGGCGGCGCCACCGACCCCGTCCCGAAGGGTTGGCTCGCGGCTTGGCCCGAGGCCGCGGTGGACGAGGGCGCCGGCGCCGGAGGACGGGCCGAGGAGCCGCCTTGGGCGAGCCCGCGCATCGGACGCCGCGGCGCGGCACCGGTATTGGGTGCCGCACCCTGTTTAGGTGCGGCACCGGTATTGGGTGCCGCGCCCTTTTTAGGCGCGGGAGCGCTTGCGCTGGAGGAGGGGGCGGGACTCGCGCTGGAGGACGAGGAGGACGCGGGATTGTCGCCTGACGTCGGGCTTCCCGCCTGGTAGGCGACGGCCGGCGCGCAGAGGGCGGCCAGCAGCGCGGCCGCGAGATGATGCCCGCTTTTCATCCCTCATAGTCTAACAGACGTTGCGAATCCCGCGCCATCCTGCTACGATTCGAGCGGGGACCACGCGATGACCAAGAAGGCTCCGGAAAATTCCGAGCACGCCGTCGACGAGTTCGAGGCCGCGGACGGCATCCGGCTCTTGATGGTGATCACCCTCTCGGTGATCGTCGGCCTGCAGGCGCTGCTCCTGGCCTGGGGCCTCCACTACGCCGCCACCGCCTCGGCCGACGTGCCGCGTCCCGACCAGCAGCTCTACTTCTTCAAGGCGGCCCTCCTCTTCCTGGTGCCGGTGGTCGCCGTCAACGCGGCGCTCGGCGCCTTCCTGGCCGAGAAGCTGGTGAAGCCCTTGGAGCGCATGCGCCGCGCCATGGCCGAGGTCGCTCGGGGCAACCTCGAGCATCCTTTCGAGTCCGATCCGGACGAGCTCTTGCAGGCGTATACCGCGGAGTGCGAGCACATGCTCGACACCCTGCGCCGTCTCCTCTACCGCGACCGCGGGCACGCCGACGAGGCCAACGAGCGCCTCACCCGCTGCCAGTCCATCCTCGACGGCCGCGACCGTCTTGGCAAGGAGGAGCGGGAAAAAGTCGAGGCGCTCCTCGCGGAGGCCAAGAGCTACCTGAGCATGGTCAACGACCACTTCCTGAAGGGCAAGCGGGGGGCGCCGTGAAGACGAAGCGCTCGGTGCTCCTGATCGACGACGACGCGGCCCTGCGCGAGGCCCTGGCCTCGGCCCTCGCCGACGAGGGCTACTCCGTCCACCAGGCGGGCAACGCCGCGGACGCGAAGTCCTGGCTCGCGCGCAAGGCGCCCGACCTCATCGTGGTCGACGTCATGATGCCGGATCTCAACGGGATCGAATTCTGCCGCTGGCTCCGGAGCTGGGGCAAGCTCAAGGCCACCCCCGTCCTCATGATGAGCGGCCTCAAGGACGAGGAGACCGTGCAGGACGCCCTCGAGTTGGGCGTCGCCGACTTCCTGCGCAAGCCCTTTGCGGCCAAGGCCCTCCTGGAGAAGGCGGCCGTCCTCCTGACGCCCCGCGGGGACTAGGCCTCGCGCAGGACGTAGGCGCTGGCCGGCACGATCAGCGCCCCGAGGATGACGTAGTAGCGCCAGTAGTCCTTGTGCAGGCTCACCCAGAAGCCGTGGCCGCCGCTCGTCGTCACCCACCACGCCGTCATCGCCAGGGAGAAGGAGACGAGGGTGTAGCCGAACATCACGGGAAGGATCTTGCGCGCCTGCACTTTCCAGTCGGTGAGGATGGTGACGAGGAAGAGGCCGAGGAGCGGGCCGTAGGTGAAGGAGATCATCCGGAAGGCCAGCCAGAGCAGGTTGTCGAGCCGGCGCAGGCCCAGCGCGAAAAGCATGAAGAGGAAGCCGAAGCCGATGAAGGAGCGGCGCGAGACCCGCACGCACTGCTCCTCGCTCGCGTCCTTGCCCCAGATCGGCTTGTAAAAGTCCATGGTGAATGCCGTAGATAGCGAGGCCAAGGCGGAGTCCGCGCTGCCCATCGCGGCGGAGGCCACCGCCGCGAGGAGCAGGCCGCGAAGCCCGTGCGGCATCGTCGTCAGGATGAAGCGGGGGAAGACGTGGTCGTTGTCCTTCATCCCCGCGACGAACTCCGGATGGACCTGGGCGTAGGCGTAGAGCGAGGCGCCGATGCTCAAGAACAGGAAGGTGATCGGGATGCCCGCCAGGCCCCAGGCCATCAAGCTCCAGCCGGCCTTGCGGTTGTCGTTGCAGGCGAGGAGGCGCTGGACCATGTCCTGGTCCGTCCCATAGGACGCGGACGAGTTGAAGAAACCCCAGACCGTCATCAAGACCAGGAG
>DATLOS010000002.1:0-7859 GCA_035536155.1 Elusimicrobiota bacterium | reverse complement strand
TGCGTGGCGATCTGCTCGAACATCTTCTTGCGCTCGAGCTGGTCGTAGCGGCGCTTGTCCCACTTGAGCTTGATCGCCTGCTCCATCTCCATCTTGGCGCGCAGCAGGGCGAGGTTCTCCTGCTGGTTTTGGCCCGTGCTCTTGTTGTCCTTGGAGCTGTTGCCGGCCGGGTTGTTGCTCGAGTCGCCGGAGCCGCCCTGGCGGCCGTCGCTCGTGCCCGAGAAGGTGGTGCTGCCGTTGCCGCTGACGTCCAGCGAGCCGCCGGTCGGGGACCCGGGCAAGGTGAAGCGGTTGCCGCCGCCGCCGGTGCCGGGAAACAGCGAGCGCCCTCCGGCGCCGCGGAAGCCCGGGCCGGCGGCCGTGCCGCCGGGGCCGCCCTTGCCGCCGACCAGGCCCTTGCTGGTGGGCGGCTCGAGCTTCATCGAGGGTCCGCCGCCGCCGCCCTGCAGGGCGCCCAGGCCGCGGAGCGTGCCGGCCAGCTTTCCCGACGGGCGGGGCAGGCCGACGGACTTCTTGACCGCCGCCACGCCCGCTCCCCGCGCCGCCTGGGAGATCGCGTCCTTCCAGTCCCGCGTGTCCTTGCGCGTGGTGGTGTCGACCTTGGCCGTCACCGGCGCCGCGGCGGGCGTCTGCTGGCCGTTCTGGCCGATGATCAAGGCGCTGGGGTCGCGCACGTTCAAGGGCGTGATCACGTCGCTGTCCTGGCCCAGGAGGCCGCCCGGAGCGACGCCGGAGACGCCGTCCTCGTAGGGGCTGGCGCCCTCCGGGAACATCGAGCCGCGCTGGTCGAAGCCGGGCTGGAGCGGGGCGCTCGGCGCCTCGGGGTTGGTCATCAGGTACTCGGCCAAGGGGGCCATGACGAGCACCGCCAAGCCGGCGGCGATGAAGACCAGATCGCGGCTGCGCAGGCGGCGGAAGCGCTCGGTGAGGCTCGCGGGTACGACGCCCGCGGAGCCGCCGCGCACCTTGAGGCCCGTGCCCGGCTTGGTGGCGCCGGTCCACATCGGCACCGCCGCGCTCTTGTCGCCCGGGGAGGCCGCGCTCGGAGCCGCCGCCGCGCCCGGCGCCGGGGCCTCCGCGGCCGGTCCGGACTTGGGGGCCAGGCCGGAGCCGGGACCCTTCGAGCCCGGCGAGCCCGGCTTCAAATAGGGGTTTCCCTCTTTCTCCTTGCTGAGAAAGGAGAAAAGGCCTTTCTTCTTCTCTTCCGGCGCGTTTGCCTTGGGATCCTTTTTCTTCGGGAAGATATCCACAGCTCTCCTACAGATAGAGCCTGCCCGGGCGAAAGCGCCCAAGCAGGCTCCCCAAGACCTGCTCAGAGACTTTACCGTCGAGCGCCATTTTTGTCAAGGGTCTTGGACGCCGGCGCCGCCGGATAAAGGACCGGACGGCCGCTCCGGTCGTAGTAGAAGCGCACGTCGTCGCCCAGCTGCCAGAGGAGCGCCCGGCGCACGCGCCAGCCCGCAGGCCCCGCCCGCTCCAAGACCAGGTCCAGGGCCGCGGGCCGGCCGTCGGAGGTCGAGAAGCGCGCCCGCACCGCCGCGCCGCCGAAGACGGGGAAGACGCCGTCGAGCTCTTTAAAGGAAAGGCGCAAGGTGGTCCCGGAGACCGGGTCCCGGACGACGTAGGGCCCCCCCCGACAGGCCTGGAGAATGTGCACCCGCGCCGCGGTCAGGGCGAGCTCCTTGGAGGCGTCGTCGAGGCGGGCCGGCGCCGCGGAGCTCGCGCGGCCCGGCCCGGCGTCGGGCAGCGGGGCCGGCTGGGCGCGGGCCCCGATCGCCAAAACCGCGAGGAGAGCGAGCGAAGGCATCATCCGCGGGGCGCGGCGCGATCGTTGACGTAGGGCGTAAAGCGCGCGCCCTGGGTCAGGGGCATGGGGATCGCGACCTCCGGCTCGAAGCGGAAGGTGAAAGGCGCGAGAGAGGAGCTCCTGGTCGGGAAGAATACGTCGTCCAAGCGGCCCGTCCGCCGGCGGGTCGGAGTCCACGTCGTCGCCGCCCAGAGCGGGTCCGGCGTCGTGTCCCTGGGCACGAAGTCCGTCCAAAGCCGCCGGCTCCTGGTGGCGATGGTCCGGTCCTCGGGGTTGTAGAGCGCCGCCGCGCTGAAGGCCTGGGTCCCGACGACGCGCAGCTGCGGGGAGGCCGCGGGGTCGCGGATCTCGGTCTCGAGCAGGTTGACCAGCCCCGTGTCGCGCGGGCGCAGGCCGACCACGAACGGCAGGAGCCTCCGGTCGTTGCTCTCGAAGAGCGCCCTCTGCAGCTCCGGGCTCATGCCCTCGCGCCGGACTCGGCGCGCCGTCTCCGGGCTGAAGCCGAGCGGGATCGCGCCGCCGTCGCCCGTCGCCGTCGAGCCGCCCAAGACCACCAGGGGACGCTCCTCTCCGTCCGCCAGCGGGGCCGGCGGCCCCGTGAGGGGCGCGCGGAGGACGACGCGCGGCGTCGTCCTGGGCTCGCCGAGCGTCAGCGCGCCCGGAGTGAAGTCGAAGAGGGGCACCTCCCGGGCGCCGCGCGGCCGAAGGCGCGCCGGCAGGTTCCTGTAGAAGTCCGCGCCCCTCGTGTCCACGTCCCGCAAGGCCAGAAGGGCGGCCTGCTGCACCTCGGGGTGCGGATCGGTGACCGCGGCGACGCCGAGGTAGGGCAGGGCGCCCCGCGCGTCCTCGCCCATCGCCGCGAGCGTGTCCGCCGCGGCGATGCGCACCCGCGGGTCGCTGTGGGACAGATAGGCGCCCAGGGCCAGCGCCTTCTCCGCGCGGGACCGGTCCGAGGTCATCAGCAGCTGGATCCGATGGACCTGCGCCGGCAAGGCCGGATTGTAGTCGACCCGGGGCAGGCCCTCCGCCGGCGGCACGTAGGTCTGGGCCAAGGCGAGGAGCGAGCGCTGGAAGGGCGTCTCCCGGCGCGCGCCCGGGCCCACCACCGTCACCAAGCCGTCGTCGGAAAGAAGGGGCATCCCGCGCAGGAGCGCCGCCGCCGCGTCCGTGAAGTAGCGGGGCTGCGGCCGATCTCGCTCGCTGCGCAGCACCGGCCCGTCGAGCACGACGACGGCCTCCCGCACCGCTTCCCGGTCCGCGGGCAGCAGCTGCGCCAGCAGGGACGCCGCCGCCGGCGCCTCCGTGTCGGTAAAGCCCGCGGGGCGCAGGGCGTCGCGGATCCGCCGGGCCTCCGCCGTGGTGAAGGTCGCCGTGGGGATCTGGCGCAGGGTCTCCAGGACCGCGGCGCTCGGCCGCCGGGTGCCGTCGCCGACGAGGGCCAGGATCAACGCCTTGCGGCCGTCGTCCGAGAGGAGGCGCCGGCCGCCCGAGGCGCGCGCGGCCAAGGTCGGAAGCCACTGGGCGGCGTACGTGGCGTTGGGCGAGCTTCCCGTCGCCAATCCCGCGAAGTAGAGGACCAGGGCCTCGGTCCCCGCCGCGGTGGTCGGCTCGCGCGTGAGAAGGCGGGCCGAGGCCTGGGAGCGCACCTCGTCCCACCAGGAGCCGGAGGTCCCGCTCGTCGCCAGGGCGATGAGCGCGGGGATGCCGGCGTCGCCGAAGCTGGCGAGGTTGCCGATCACCGTCACCCGCTGGTCCGCCTCCACGCCCGGCATGGCGAGAAATACCAGCGCCGCGACGCGGATCGACTCCGGGTCGCCGGTATGCGGCGTGCCGGTGGGCCGGGCGGCCAAGAGCGAGGGGATCGTCGGGCGCGGGGGCGTCGGAGGCTCGGTGGGCGCGACGTAGGTCGGCATCACCGGCGCCAGGGTGACCTCGGCGGTCCAGCGGTCGTCGAGGGCCGCGAGGCTGGCGCCCGAGGAGCGATCCCGCCACGGCCCCGAGGAGCCCGAGCGCACGTAGGTCTTCCCGTCGATGCCCACGCGCGCGTTCTGGCCGCGCTGGGTCGCGAAGGCGGACACCGTCGGCCCGCTCCCGCCGACCTGGACGCCCTGCACCGCCGCGCTCAGGTCGGTGTAGGGCCGCGACACCGTCCGCCCCCCCACGCTCGCCGGCTGGTGGACCAGGTTCTGCTGGGAGCCGCCGCTCATGACCGCCACCGCGCCCTGTCCCCAGGCAAATAGCATGCGATGCCGCGTTCCGCGGCCGCCGGGCAGCGCAACGCCGCCGGACACGGTGTAGAGCCCCCATTTCGTCGCCGCGTCGCGGTGATCGTTGGTCTCGGGATCCGGGACCGCGCTCGGGCCGTGGTAGAAGAGCACCCGGTCCCGGCGCCAGTCCGCCGGCGCCGACTCCGAGGTCTGGGCGAGATAGCCCACCCGCACGCGCGCGCCCCCCGCGCCGGCCTGGTACAGGATGCGGCCGTCGAAGAAGAGCTTTCCGGGGGCGAGAGAAGAGGGGATCGTCGAGTCCGGCTCGTTGACGATGTCGAGCGCGGCGGGCGCGCGTCCGTCCGAGACGCCGGGCGCGATGACGCCCAGGCGGGTGGCGCCCGAGGGCAGTTCCTCCCCCGGAGGAGCGGCGGAGGCGTCGAAGAGGGCGGCGAGGCCGTCGAAGCCGGTTCCGGGCACCGAGGCGAGGGCGCGGACCATGAGGCCCGCGGAATGCTCGAAGCCGGCGCGGATCGCGGGCGGGACGTCGGGCGAGGAGGAGATGTCCTGGGCCGGCACGAAGCCGGTCGTGCTCCAGGGCCCCGCGCCCGGCGTCGCCTGATAGAGGCGGGCGAAGGCGATGCTCCCGTCGGGGTCCTTGCGGGCGAGCGTCATGTTCGGCGGCATGAAGTAGTAGGTGCGGCCGCCGTGGGAGATCTCAATGCGCTCCACCTTCCCGTCCGTCCCCAAGACGGTGCGGTGGGCGCCGTCCCGGAAGTAGGGCTGCTCGAGGAGGAGGGCCATCTCGGAGCCGCGCTCGAGGCTGGGGTTCCAGGTCCCGCCCCCCGGCACGGGGACGCAGGCGCGCACCCGCCGGTAGAACGCCTCGGTGGTCTCGGCCCCCGCGCCCTCCGTCACCCGCGAGCCGCAGTCCGGCTCGGCCCGGGCCGGGACGGCCGCGGCGAGCGCGACGGCGAGCGCGACGGCGGCCCCGTTCCTTATTAAGGCGCTCACGCCCAGAGAATGCTCCGGCCCCGCGCGGCTGTCAAGCACCCGGAATACCCATCGCGGCTAGGCCTTTCGATCCAGGACGTCGCGAGGGAACTTTTCCCGGGGCTCGCGCGTACAGCATGGTGCACGGAGGTGCCCCATGCCCGCAGGCTCGTCGGTCCCCATGTCGTGGTTCGTGCGCAACAGCGCCCGGGCCTTGTCGAAGGTGAACGCGGAGTGCGCGCCGCTGGTGCTCACGCGCCGCGGCCAGTCGGTGGCGATCGTCCTCGACCTGGACACGTACGCCTGGCTCGAGCGGGCGTGGCGCCTGCGCGAGCGCTTCAGCCCGGACAGGCTCTAGAGCCTGTCTCATAAATTACAAGGCCCCTCGGTCGCTTCGAATTGGCCTTTGGCGAGGCGCGAGGAGGGAGCATGGCGGTAGCCATGTAACCGACGAGTAACGAAGCCAAAGGCCAATTCCAAGCGACCCGGGATGCTATCGAAGAGGGCGGTTCGGTTCTGACCGATTTCTTCGTCTCTCGTCAGTCACATAGCTACCGCTATGATCCTTCCTCGATCCTTGAACTCAGTTCAGAACCGAACCGCCGAGGGGCCTTGTAATTTATGAGACAGGCTCTAAGGCGCCCGGAGCAGGACGACGCTGCGTCCGTTGACGAGGTAGTGGTCCTGGGGCTCGAGGAGGACCTCGGTCCCCTCGGCCGCGATCTCCCGGCCCGCCGGCAGGCTGGTGTCGAGCACCCGCCGCCAGCGCCAGCCGGGGCCCGGCTCGGGCAGGCGCACGTAGCGCAGCTCGGGGTCGGCGTTGAGGATCAGGAAGAGCCGGTAGTCCTCCGGCGAGCCGGCGCCGCCCTCGCCGTCGAGCATGCAGGCGAGCGTGCGGCAGGCGGGGTCCTCCCAGGCCGGCGGCCCCAGGTCGCCGCCGAACCAGGAGATGTCCGGCACGCCGTCCCCGTCGGAGTCGCTGGCGTCGAAGAACTTGCCGCGGCGGAGGATCCCGAAGCGGCGCCGCAGGCCGGCCAGGCGTCGGAAGAAGTCGAGGAAGTCCGCGTTGCCCTGGGCGAGGCTCCAATCGAGCCAGCCCAGCGCGTTGTCCTGGCAGTAGGCGTTGTTGTTGCCGCGCTGGCTGCGCAGCAGCTCGTCTCCGGCGAGGAGCATCGGGGTCCCGCAGGCGAGGAAGAGATGGCACAGGTGGTTCTTCGCCAGACGCAGCCGCAGGGACCGGACGGCCGGATCCGCGGTCTCCCCTTCCGCCCCGCCGGAGAAGGAGAAGTTCTCGTCGGCGCCGTCGCGATTGCCCTCCCCGTTGGCCTCGTTCCTCTTGCCCGAGTAGGAGACCAGGTCGGCCAGCGTGAAGCCGTCGTGGCAGGTGATGAAGTTGATGGAGTGGTAGGCCGAGCGGCCGTCGTGGCCGTAGAGGTCGGCCGAGCCGGTCAGGCGCCAGCCCACCTCGCGGAGCATCCCCTCGTCGCCGCGGGCGAAGCGGCGCATCGCGTCGCGGAACTTCCCGTTCCACTCCGCCCAATCCACCGGGAAGTTGCCGAGCTGGTAGGTGCCGACGTCCCAGGGCTCGGCGATGAGCTTGACCCGAGACAGCGCCGGGTCCTGGCTCACCGTCTCGAAGAAGGCCGCGCTCTTGCGGTAGCCCCCGTTCTCGCGGCCCAGGACCGACGCCAGGTCGAAGCGGAAGCCGTCGACGTGCATCACCTCGACCCAGTAGCGCAGGGAGTCCATCACCAGGCGCAGCGCGGCCGGGTGGGCGAGGTTGAGCGTGTTGCCGCAGCCCGAGTGGTTCTCGTAGAAGCGCCCCGGCTCGCCGTCGGGACCCCGGAGCGCGTAGTAGCTGGGGTTATCGATCCCGCGCAGGCACAAGGTCGGGCCCAGCTCGCTTCCCTCTCCCGTGTGGTTGTAGACCACGTCCAGGATCACCTCGATGCCGGCGCGGTGGAGCTCGCGCACCAAGGCCTTGAACTCGCCCACCTGGGCGCCGGGCTCCTTGCCGGCGGCGTACGAGGACTCCGGGGCGAAGAAGCCGATGCTGTTGTAGCCCCAGAAGTTGGTCAGGCCCCTCTCCTTTAGAAAGCCCTCCACCACGAACTCGTGCACGGGCAGGAGCTCGACGGCGGTGATGCCCAGGGACTTGAGGTAGGGGACTTTCTCGGCGAAGCCGAGGTAGGTGCCGGGCCGGCTCACGCCCGAGGAGGGGTGCGCGGTGAACCCTTTCACGTGGGCCTCGTAGATCACGGTGTCCTCGAAGGGCACCTCGGGCGGGCGGTCGCCCTGCCAGTCGAAGGCGTCGTCGACGACGATGCTCTTGGGCACCAAGGAGGAATCGTCGCGATCGTCGGCGCGCAGGTCCTTGAGCGGCGAGGCGGCGTCGTAGCCCAGCAGGGCCGGCCCCACGTCGAACTTGCCCGTGAGCGCCTTGGCGCAGGGATCCATGAGGAGCTTCGCCTCGTTGAAGCGCAGGCCCCGCGCCGGGTCGTAGGGCCCGCGGACCCGGTAGCCGTAGAGCTGCCCCGCCTTGAGCCCCGCGACGAAGACGTGCCAGACCAGCTGGGTGCGTTCCTTGACCCGGATCACGTCGGTGGGCTCGCCGTCGGGTCGGTCGAAGAGGAGCAGCCAGACCTCGAAGGCGTGCTCGGAGTAGAGGGCGAAGTTGACTCCGTTCGGCGCGAGGCTGGCGCCGCGCGGGTGGGCGGAGCCCGGCGCCAAGGAGCGCTTGGTGCGCTGGCGGAACTCGTAGGACATCGGCCAAGTATGGTATTTTTGCGACACCCCCGCCATGGAGAGCGCCCTTCGCCGGCCGACGACGCGAACCATCCCCTCCCCCGAGG
>DATLOS010000001.1:0-5442 GCA_035536155.1 Elusimicrobiota bacterium | reverse complement strand
GAGACCTCGGCGCGCGCGCGCGCCCGCGGCGACGGGGGGAGGGCCGCGGACGCCGCCCCAGGGACCGCCGCAGGAGCGGCCGCGGCGAGGCCGGACCCCGCGGGCGAGACCGCCGCTTCAGAAGCGGCGCCTTCGCCGAGCGCTGCGCCCGACGCTGGCGCGGCCGCGGCGAGCCCGGCAAGAGACTGCGCCTCGGGGCCTAGCGCGGTGGGCGGCGCGAGGCCCGAATCCAGCGCGGTGAACGACAGGTCGGCCGCGAGCGAGGGGGAAGACTGCCCGAGGCGCAGCTCGGGGACGGAGATCCCGACGGCGGAGCGCGCCGTGGAAGTCGCGATAGGGGCGGAAGCCGCAAAGGCAGCCTGCGAACCGGCGAGAAGGAGGGAAAGAAGAGCAGCGAGCGCCGACTTCATACCAACGGAAGGATATTCTAGCTAATTGCCGCCCTCCCTTCTCTCATTTTTTCTTCGGCTATCGAATTCGACGGCAGAATGGGGTCGTTGAGCGTTCCGCTTACTTTAAACACAGCAGAACGCCGCGCGCGAGCGCGCTCGATCGAGCCGACCGCAGGACGCGGCGCCAAGTCCGATGGCGAAATCTTCTCCACCTGCTACAATACGGGCGATGACCGCGCTCGAGTACGGCCTCATGGCGACGAGCTCCCTCTTCGCCATCATCAACCCCGTGGCCGCCATCCCCGCCTTCCTGGCGATGACGCCCAACGACGGGACGGAGAGCCGCCTGCGCATGGCGCGGCGGGCCTGCGCCACCTGCGCCGGCGTCCTCCTGGTGTTCGGCCTGGCGGGCCGCTTCCTCTTCAAGGTCTTCGGCATCAGCCTGCCGTCCTTTCAGATGGCGGGCGGGATCGTGCTCCTGGTCGTCTCCCTGGACAGCATCCGCGCCAAGCGCTCGCCGGTCCAGGAGACCGAGGAGGAGACCGAGGAGGGCGTGGGCAAGGACGACATCTCCATCACGCCCCTGGCCATCCCCATGCTCTCGGGACCCGGCGCCATCACCACGGTGATCGTCCTCGAGTCGAAGGCCGGGAGCGCCCTCGACCACGTCCTTCTCTTCGCCGCGGTGCTGGGGGTCTCGGCCGCGAGCTACGCCGCCTTCCACATGGGGGTCACCGGGGCGCGCCGCCTGAGCCCGATCCTCATGAACATCACCACGCGCCTGATGGGCCTCATCCTCGTGGCGACCGCCGTCGAGTTCATCGTCGGCGGCCTGCGCGCGCTGGGGCCCCTGCGCTGAGATTTCCCGAGCCCGGCGCTCAGGGCTTCGGGGCGGGCAGCGCGCGCAAATCCTCGGTCAACGAGGCGAGGGACGATCTCTTCGAGACCTCCAGCCCGAGCCAGTCGCGCGCTTCTTGGGCCTTACCCTCGCGCAGAAGGCGGGCGACGTTGTCCCGAGCGATCTTGATCGACTCGTCGCGCAGCCTCCGGCTCATGGGGTTGTGCCGCAAGGCGTCGTCCATGATGTCGAGCGCGGCGCTGGGCTCCCCGCGCGCGGCCAGCTCCTGCGCGCCTCTCACGGCCCCATTCTCGATCAGCCTCCCGAAGGCGCCGAGCAGGACGAAGGCCGCGGCGAGAAGCCCGACGACCGCCGCCGCGATCTTCGCTTTCTTGCGCGCCGAAACGTCCCCCGGGCGCAATCCCGAGATGGATACGCCGTCTTTCGTCACCTTCACCGATTCGCGAAGGCGGCGCACGTGCTCGGACTTGGGATCGATGATGACGCGGTAGACGCGCACCGGATAGGGGATCCCCTTGAAGGTGCGCTCGCCGATGCTGGCCGACGGCACCTCTTTCCGGTTCATGGCGAGATAGACCGACTCCGTGAACCAGACCTCGCCGGCCTCCGCGATGCCCTCGAGGCGGGCGGCGAGATTGACCGGCTCGCCGAGGACGTCTCCCGCGACGAGCTCGACCTCGCCCAGGTTGACCGCCACGCGCACCTGGATGCGCTCCGCCTCGGGCACGCTCTCGTTGTGCTGGCGCAGGACCTCCTGGACCAGGAGGCCGCAGAGAACGGCGTTCGTCGGGCTCTCGAACCAGACGAGAAAGGCGTCGCCGATCGTCTTGACCACGTTGCCCTGCAGGTGGCGGAACGCCGGCGCCAGCAGGCGGTCATGCTCGCTGAGGAGCTTCTGCACGGCCTCGCGAGAGGAATCGGACGTGCGGGCCGTGAACCCCTTGATGTCCGTGAACATTATCGCCAGCGTCTTGGATGGCATCGTTTCTCCCCGCTCACTCGTCCGGCCTTAAAAAGACGGCGCCCAGCGGCGGCAGGTTCAGCGCGACGCTGAAGGGCCGCCCGTGCCATGCCTCGGCGTCCGCCCGGACCCGCCCGAGATTGCCGACTCCCGAGCCGCCGTAGTCCGCGGCGTCGGTGTTGAGGAGCTCGCGCCAGGCGCCGCCCGAGGGGACGCCGAGGCGGTATCCCTGGCGGGGGACGGGGGTGAAGTTGAAGGCGGCCAGCACCGGCGCGCCCGAGCCCTTGCGCAGGAACGCCAGGACGCTGGCGCCGGCGTCGCTCGCGTCGACCCACTCGAAGCCGGCGGGCTCGCAGTCGAGCTCGTGGAGCGCGGGCACGCGGCGATAGAGCGCGTTCAGGTCGCGCACCAGCCGGGAGATTCCTTGGTGCGGAGCGTACTCGAGGAGGTGCCAGTCCAGGCTCTTCTCGTGGCTCCACTCGTCGCGCTGGCCGAACTCGCCGCCCATAAATAGCAGCTTCTTGCCGGGCTGCGCCCACATGTAGCCGAAGAGGAGGCGCAGGCCCGCGAACTTCTGCCAGTCGTCTCCCGGCATGCGCCCGATCAAGGAGCCCTTGCCGTGCACCACCTCGTCGTGGGAGAGGGGGAGCACGAAGTTCTCGTGGAAGGCGTAGATCATGCGGAAAGTGATGTCGTTCTGATGGTAGCGCCGGTGCACGGGATCCTTGGAGAAGTACTTGAGCGTGTCGTGCATCCAGCCCATGTCCCACTTGTAGCCGAAGCCGAGGCCGCCGGTGTCGACCGGCCGCGAGACCCCGCCCCACGCCGTCGACTCCTCCGCGAAAGTCTGGGTCCCGGGCTGGTTGCGGTAGCTCTCGACGTTCAGGCGCCGCAGGAAGTCGATCGCCTCCAGGTTCTCGCGCCCGCCGTAGCGGTTCGGGATCCACTCGCCCTCGGAGCGCGAGTAGTCCAAATACAGCATCGAGGCCACGGCGTCGACGCGCAGGCCGTCGGCGTGGTACTTCTCCAGCCAGAACTGGGCGCTGGAAAGGAGGAAGGAGCGCACCTCGTTGCGGCCGTAGTTGAAGACGCCGCTCTTCCAATCGGGATGGAAGCCCTGCTTGGGGTCGGAGTGCTCGTAGAGGCAGGTCCCGTCGAAGTTGGCCAGGGCGTGGTCGTCGGTGGGAAAATGCGACGGAACCCAGTCGAGGATCACGGCGACGTTCGCCTGATGCAGGCGGTCGATGAGGAACATGAGGTCTTGGGGCGAGCCGTAGCGGGCGGTCGGGCAGAAATAACCCGTGGTCTGATATCCCCAGGAGCCGTAGAAAGGATGCTCCATCACCGGGAGGAACTCGACGTGGGTGAACCCCATGTCCCGCGCGTAGGCGGGCAGGACCTCGGCCAGCTCGCGGTAGGTCAGGGCCCGGCCGCCGTCCTCGGGCTTGCGCCGCCAGGAGCCCAGGTGGAGCTCGTAGATGGAGACGGGCGCCGAGCGCTCCTGGCGCGCGGCCCGCGAGGCCATCCACTCGCCGTCGCCCCACACGTAGGAGAGGTCCCACACCGCCGAGGCCGTCCGCGGGGGAATCTCGCCGAAGAAGCCCACGGGGTCGCGGCGATCCGACGCGTAGCCGCCGCCCCGGCGGCGCACGTGGTACTTGTAGAGCGAGCCGTGCGCGAGGCCGGGCACGAAGCCCTCCCAGATGCCGGAGCTCGCGGCGGGAGAGAGCGGGTTCTTGCCCCGGTCCCAGCCGTTGAAGTCGCCCACCACGCTCACCGCCTCGGCGTCGGGCGCCCAGACCGCGAAGCGCGCGCCCTTCTTGCCGTCCCGGCTGTCCAAGTGCGCGCCCAGCTTGTCGTAGAGGCGCAGGTGGCTGCCCTCGTTGAAGAAGTGGAGGTCCTGCTCGGAAAGAAGAAGGGTCATGGCGTGGTCAGCCTCTCGATGAGTCCGCGGGCCGCCGGGTAGCGCTCCAAAAGGGGCCCGCGCCGGGCCAGCTCCCAATCGGCGTAGTCGAAGCCGGGCGCCACGGTGCAGCCCACGAGGGAGTACTCTGTGCCGGCGGCCGGGGCCGCTCCGAACCAGCGTCCGGCCGGCACCACGTGCTGGAAGACTTGGCCGGCGGCCAGGTCCCGGCCCAGGAGCGTGGACACCGGAGCGCCGGCCTCGTCGATCTCCAAGACCTCGAGCGGGCCGCCGTCGTGGAAGTGCCAGACCTCGTCCGAGCGCATGCGGTGCAGGGCGGAGCGGCTCCCGCGGGGGAGCAGAAAATAGATCGCCGTGGAGAAGCGCCGGGGGCCGGCGAAGCCCGGCGCGTCGACGGCGCCGGCGGCCCGGTAGGTCTGGCGGTAGTAGCCGCCCTCCGGGTGCGGCTCGAGCCCGAGGCTCTCGATGAGACCCGCCGCGGGGCCGGTCACGGCGCGGCCTCCCGCGAGACCTGGAGGCCGTAGCTCTTGGCGCCCTGCGCGAAGCGGAGCTTGACGCGCGTGATCGTGCCCGGCTCCACGCGCACGAAGCGCTCGCGCGGCTGGCGGTAGTCGGGGAGCTTCTCCCAATCGCCCGCTCCGGGCAAGGTCCAATACTCGACGCGCAGGGGATGGTTCCCCGGCGCCACCCGCGCCGACCAGGTCTTCGGGTCGGAGCGGCGGGCGACGGGAGTCTGGCCCGCCTCCTGGCCGTCGAGGAAGACCCGCGCGTAGGCCATCGCGTCCGTCTCCGGCGTGCCGACCGCCTCCTCCACCGAGACGCGGAGATTGTCCGCCGGGGGCGGCGGCGGGGGGGGCGTCGGCGGCACGGGCCCGGGGGCCGCGCAGGCGGCCGCGAGGAGGCAGGCGAGAGCGAGGAAGGCCCGCTTCCTCATTATTGGGCCCTCAGGCGAAGGGTGTACTTGTCGCGCACGTTGACCTGCCCCGGGTCCGACGCCGAAAGGCGCAGGAGATAGGTCCCGGGATCCAAGTCCTGCGAGAGGCTGAGCGCCTCGCCGCTCTTGCGGCCCGCGGCGCGGGCGAGCTCGCGGCCGTCTTGATCGGAGAGCGCGGCGCTCCAGCGCACGTTGAGGAGCCCCGTGAGCTCCGCCGTGATGCGGGACTTCTGGTAGACGTTGAACTCGTAGTAGTCCACGTCGCCCTTGGGGGCCAGGTAGCCGTCGACCGACTCGCCGACCTTCAAGGCCTGGGCGGTCGCGGTGCTGTCGTTGGACTCGAACTCCAGCCCCGGCGCCGCCGGGACCACG